>JAAEPI010000315.1 GCA_024232835.1 Cytophagales bacterium | reverse complement strand
TGCTTACCATCCTTATATTCTGACCAGAGCGTTGTTGAATCTAGCCTTTGTCCCCCAACAAACTGGCGGCCACATGCATGACATTTATATCGCTGTTTTTCATTTCTGAAGCCACATTTTTTGGTGATTGGGCTGTTACACTGAAAGCACTTTTTTTATTCATAACCTTTCATTTTTTGTAACTCTAACATAATCAATATGTTAACCCTCTTTTTTGCCTCTTCTAGACTCCTTTTTGTCCATTAACCCTGAAATTGCAATAATTGTACTTTTCGTATTGTCCGGACACTGCCAGGCACAACCGCAGCTCTGCCAGTGATCAGCCCAGATCCCGGACATCGAGGATCTGCAGCTCCTGTAAAAAACTATCTCTATTCAACGCAATCGAAGATTGACGTTTCTACCCTTTTTGAGTTGGCTAAAAAAACTATACAAAAGGGCAACGCCCTAAAATTGTACTCTGCCAATAATTTGAAAAAAATTCAATCAATTGAGCCTCTTTTTGGTGGAAACGAAAACTAAATTGATTTAGAGGGTGGGCCATGGCCACCCTTTTTTTGTTGCTCTTTAAGTGATCGCCTGTCGCTGCTAGCGACCTGGGTGAAGATCAGGCAAGACAAGCTTGCGACAATGAGCGCATGCGAGGCTGGTAATGGGTTGGTGCAGAATGATCGAGACTAGAGAGCGTTGTTCTTTTTTTTGCTCCAAATTGTCATTGCGAATGACTCGATGTTAACTAAAAAATAAGGAAGGTGAGTTTTTCAAACTCTCGACTGAGCATCTTTTGGAGTTGTTTTCTCTTGACTAGTTTGACAAAATAGAAAAGCAAAGTAACCAGGATAGAAGCGATCAAGTAGCGGCGAAGCAGTACTTGATCCTCTTCAGATTGGAGTTGGGCGAAAAACCCCGCTGTTAGAACCTCCATCTTATAGTGATCTTTAACCTCTAAAAGCGCCTTCTGTTGAGTTAGAAATCTCTCGTTTTCCTTCACATAAAGCTGGCTGTAGTTATGCGAGTTATCGGGTTGATTAAGATCATGACAAATTTTTGATAGCACATTGTATAAAACAAAGTTGTCTGGCAATAAAGACTGGTCTGGATAACTCGCTAATGCTTGTGTCGCAACGTGCTGAGCTGAATCAAAGTCTTTCATTTTGTGGTAGGTCAAAGCCATATCTAACCAAGTGGTGAATTGGTCTTGGGTTCCCGGGACCTGTTCAAAACTTTCAGCGGCCTTTTGATAGGCGTGAATAGCTAGTGTATAGTTTTCTTGTGCTAAATGAGTGACCCCTATATTATGCCAGGCTCGACCTATGTACTTAGCTGATCTTTCTGTTTGGAACTCGTGCGTGATGATTTGATCATAGGTAAACCTTGCTTGCTTGAAATTCCCCTGATCTTTATGAATCAGCCCCTTTTGATTTAGCGCTGAGATTAGAACGTATTCGTTCGAATCAGCCCTGGCAATCTCAATGCACTCATTGATAATTTCTAGAGCGTATTCATAGTTTTTATTGTGTCTTAGTGCCGTGACTTTATTATAAAGAAGCTTTAGCGTTGATTTGTGAATGTTATGCGTAAGGGCAAGATCAATGCCTTCGTCATAATATTGAATCGCTTCGGGATAAGCGTAATGCTGCTTTAAGATTTCTCCGGTGTTTAAAGCAATGCTGATATAAGTAGAGATGGCTTCTTGTTCATCAAGGGGTCTGAGTAGTTCGAGGGCTTTAAGGTTGGTAATAAACGCTTTCCCGAATTCGTTTTTTTCTCGATGCAAGTGCGCTTGAATGTAGAGTGAATTAGCTTCTTCGAAATAAAGGTTTTTTGCATTTGCCAAGGTTTCAGCTTTTTGGGCTAATTCCATGGCCTGATCAGGTAAACTGTCTAGCAAAGCATACGCCTGATTATGCAAGCTTTGGATTTGGTCTTTTGAGGACCCGAAAGCAGATAACAGACAAATGAGAAGAAAAAGAGAACTAACCAAAAATTTCATCAGAGTAGTATTTATGCGTTGTTCGCTAAAATACAAAAAAAACAAGACTTCGCCCTGTTTTAAGGCTTCGTCTTGTTTTTTTTAGTTGTTGGCATTTTACTGACCGCCAGGCTTGTCCTTCATGTCTTCCTCCAAGTCTGTATCTGATCTCTGATCAAGATCGGAGTTTTCAATGATTCCATCAAAGGTGCTGTCCTGTGAGCAAGAAACTGCAAGAACTGCAATCAACGTAGCAATGGAGAGAATTGAAATTAACTTTTTCATATTAATATTTGTTTGGTTAAACATGACGGGCAATTTACACAAAGTAGGATTGTATCACATTATTGCGTATGTTGTTTTATTGGGATGGAAACGTAGCTCTCCACGGCTTCGGGTTGTTCGCTTAGCCTGGGAGATCGGCAAGACAGGCCAAAAGAAAGCTCTTGGATCAATCTCTACTGTAGCGTCCCCAGTTGGTTAACGGGTAAGCGGAAGGTAGAGAAACAACGTGGTTGATCCATGTGCTTTCGCGCAATGGCAACGTGCGGTATTCTTGCGGATCTCACAGGCGGAACACCCGAGAAAGCCAGTGGTAAGAGCGAAGTGTGGGGTGGGTGTTTTTGTTGCTTTCAATCAAAAAAGGGGCAAAGCCCCGATTTTTTACTTGATAAGATTCATTAGAACGATTAGTAAACTAAGCACTGTAAAGGCAATGCCAATTGTCCATTGAATGCCCGTGAATCGTTGATCGATGTACGTTTTAAAGTCGGTCATTTTGAGTTCCATTATTTGAAGGAGTGCGCTACTTGCGTCGGCTCCAGCATCGGACTCTAATTTACGAAATTCTTCTTGAAGTTGTTTGAAATCCATTGTTTTAATATTTAAATGAAAAAAATTAATGATGTGACGAATTACCATAACCCAAAGGGTGGTTTCTAAGCCAATCTAAAGACTAGGTTGGAGATGAAAACTTAGGAAGGTTCGCCGACCATCGGGAGGTGAAAGCCTCAGTTTTTAGAAGCACCTAAGTCTGTGTTGGCTGAAAATGGGAAATTTGTTACATCATTGATTGATATAAGCGCATCGAGGGCCACGACCCGAATGCGCACCATTGGGGATCAACAATGGCTACTGAACTGCACGGCAACTATGCAAGAGAATATGGCCTTAAGGGTGGTTTAGTGGACGTGAAAGTATGCGCCGTAGATCACGACTGGTCTGGATTGAAATTTATGTGGAGAAAGAAGGATCGCTAATCACCTAACCTCAACTTGCATCTCTGTCCATCCAGTAAATGCAGATCGTCATTCATAATGAAATCGGATGTTTCCGTAGCAAGCTTTTCTTCAGCTTCCTTTTTGAATTTTCTTCTTTTGATAGCCTCCGTGAATCGTCTGACATCCGTCATGCTTTCTAATACTAATTCTGGCACCCGCGTTGGCTGCCCATCTTCATCCTTTGCCACCATTGTGAAGAAACTCTTGTTGGTGTGTTTTACAGAATTCGTTTTCACATTTTCAGCTACTACTTTTATTCCCACGATCAATGAAGACTTACCCACATAATTTACCGAAGCGTATAACGATACTAACTCCCCCACTTCTACTGGTTGCAAAAACTCAACTCCATCAACAGTCACTGTCACACAATAATTACCGGCATGTTTACTCCCGCAAGCGTAGGCTACTTTATCCATTAGGGAGAGTAATATGCCGCCATGTACCTTGCCGCCAAAATTCGCATAGGAAGGAATCATCAACTCTGTGATGGTAGTTCTTGAAAAACTGACAGGTCTGGCTTCCATATTATCCGATTCCATCACCGCTACTCAGCCGGCAATCCTGGAGTCTTTTATTTAGCGTGTATTTCCACAAGGGCGTTCGGGTAAACACCAATTTACTTTTTACAAGGAAGTTATTAATAAAATAACCAAGTGGAGTCTTGCCATGCCCCTGGCTCAACGGAACATACACAAACCCCATTCTTGTCGTAACGTCAATAGCACATGGATTCCCATACATTGTCCCTTTGGTGCTTTTCGTATAAATATGGCTAGTTTTTTTTACTTTGGGGGCGTGCCTCTTACGTTTGAATTTTTTTCTAACTGTATTATTTGTTGGGATTTCTTCATTGGTTTCTTGCGCTATTGACGCGTGCACGACCCAAAGACAAATCAACATAAGAAGCCCAACTCTAAACATAAGTCTAAAAATAGGCGTTTGCTGGTATCTTAAGGAGACTTCCAATAATTAATTCGCATCAAAATTTTGAGCATTTTTTATAGACAATGAAGATTTTTGAAACACGATCAGGGTAATGTGATAAAATCCGAAGAAGTATATGAGAAATGCTGAAAACCCTTCGAGAAGAAAGATAATAAACAATCTTCGACGTTAAAATTTTTCTTAATATCTCAGGCTATTCAGAAAAATTTGCGTCTGGAATCTTGTTCATTCTTTTTCTTTTTTGAAAGAAATGAATTATTGGAAGTCCCCTTAAATAACTTTGGTGGTCAAATTAATTTGATAGTTGCAGTTTATAATCTCCTTCTTCCTTAGGCACGTACCCAGAAAACACTTGCAACTCTTTAGTCATGTGGTGCTAAAAATAGCAGCCGTATTCTATGGGGGCAACAAGGTTGAATGCCCTGTGTGTAATTCTACATTCAGAAAATTCCTTCCATATGGTCGGGAATCAAGGAGCAATGCACTCTGTCCCAATTGCTTATCACTGGAGCGTCACCGCCTAATTTGGCTCTACTTACAGCGCAAGACCAATTTCTTTTCAGCTAAAGCCAATATGCTCCACGTTGCGCCGGAGCTATGCTTCATCAACCGTTTCGAAGCGTTGGAGAATTTAGACTACATCACGGCTGATATTGAATCTCCGTTGGCGAAAGTAAAAATGGACATCCATGAGATTCCTTTTGAGGACAATTCCTTTGACATCCTATTTTGTAATCATGTCCTTGAGCATGTAGATGATGATTTGAAAGCTATGCGAGAAATGTACCGAGTCCTCAAGTCTGGCGGATGGGCGATTCTGCAAATCCCATGGTTTCACCCGATACCAGATGTCACCTTAGAGGATCCAAGTATTACCGATCCAAAAGAACGAGATAGAATTTTCGGACAGGACGATCATGTCCGCCTCTACGGAAAAGATTATCCTGAAAGATTAGCGAAGGCCGGCTTCAAAGTAGTTGAAGAAAGGCTGGTGATGGAAATGGACAGGGATGAAGTAGAGCGATATGCCCTACCTGATGATGAAATTATTTATCGGGCGGAGAAGTAAGCTTCTCCTGTATAAATCCCAAACCATAAGCTGCTAGCTGAATAAAAGAAGCAACAATACTTAATAATCCGACCAAAAAATTTTCCGTTCGTCCGGTGGCACTTATCCAAATCGCTAAGAAATAAAGGAGGAATAATCTCAAGCCAATTAGTCCAATTTTAAGGCCAAACAAAGTCCCAAAAAGGGAAAACCCAAATCCAATTAAAAATATAACGGGGAACAGGTGAACAGCTTTGATTTCTTTCGGATAAAACCGGCCAATATTTATTCGAGCCGTCCCAAAGAAATGAAGCTGCTTGAAAAATTGGATGAAGTTGGTTCTCCGCTTGTGGTACACGAAAGCTTCAGGAATTAACCCAACCTTAAAGCCATTTTCAGAAATTCGAATGCTGAATTCAATATCTTCTCCTTTTCTAGTGATTTTGTAACCGCCCGTTTTTTCAAACACCTCTCGTTTGATTCCCATATTGAAACTTCGTGGGTGAAAGGAGCCCATTTTTGTTTTACCTCCGCGGATGCCTCCTGTCGTCAGGAATGAAGTCATCGAATAGCTAATTGCTTTTTGAACAGAGGTGAAACTTTCTGCAGCACGATCCGGTCCACCATAAGCGTCAAGTTCATTGACTTTCAAGTGTTCATCAACCAATTGAAGGTAATCTTCAGGAATCAAACAATCAGAATCAAAGACAAGAAACCAGTCTCCTTTGACCCGTTCAAAGCCATAATTCCTACTGAACCCCTGACCAGAATTCTCTTTGAAAAAATACTTAACAGCCAACTTTCCTTGGTACCCCTCTACTACATCTTCGCAACTCAGACTCGATCCGTCTTCTATTATTAATACTTCAAAGTCTTGAAATGTTTGCTTCGTCAAACTCTCCAAAAGTTCATCCACCTCTTGCGGGCGGTTGTAGACCGGGATGATAATTGAGTATTTTGGCTTTACTTTCACGAGGATGACAATATAGCAATACGAATAGTTTTACTGCAGAGTGACACAAAGATGTACAAAGAAAAAAATATCATTTTTTAGAGTGTGACGGTTCATGAAATAGATGATCCATCTTCAAATAAACACATCGTCAAAACCTGTCCCGATTTTTCGCGATCAATTAATCGGTCTCCTCTGCAATCAAATTATCGTTCTTCTTGGGGTTCACCTGAATCATCATTTCAGCAAGGAAGCCGGCAAGGAATAACTGAACACCCACAACTAAAGCCACTAGCGCAAGGAAAAACAACGGCTGATCTACTACAGGTCTTGGATTCATTTGATTGAACTGTCTATACAATTTTTCCCCAATAATCCAAGTTGTGATTCCAAACCCACCAAAAAATGATAATGTCCCTAACGTCCCAAAAAAGTGCATGGGTCGTTTGCGGAATCGCATGACAAACGTGACGGATATTAAATCTAAAAAGCCATTTACAAATCGCTCCAGACCAAATTTCGTTTGACCGTATTTTCGCGCACGATGCTCGACCTCCTTTTCCCCAATTTTCGTAAATCCACTCCATTTAGCCAATAGGGGGATATAACGATGCATTTCGCCATACACATTCACATGCTTAACAACTTCCTTCTTATATGCTTTTAGTCCGCAATTAAAATCATGGAGTTTGATTCCAGAAACCAATCTCGTGATTCGATTGAAAAATTTGGAAGGAAGGGTCTTCGTAATTGGATCGTGTCGCTTTCGTTTCCAGCCAGATACCAAATCAAACCCCTCCTCATCAACCATTTTGAAAAGCTCGGGTAATTCATCCGGACTGTCCTGAAGGTCAGCATCCATGGTGACTACTACATCTCCACTCGCTTCTTCAAAACCCACCTGAAGAGCTGCTGACTTGCCATTGTTTCGATTAAATCGGAATCCCTTTACAGTTGCGTATTTTTCTGATAGTTCAGTGATTACATTCCAGGAATTGTCCGTACTTCCATCGTCTATAAGCAGCACCTCTGTTGATAATTTCGCCTCATCTACAACACGAAAAATCCATTCCGTCAGTTCAGGAATGGATTCTTCTTCGTTATAGACCGGCACAACTATCGAGAGGCATACGCTCATAGAAGTTCGTTCTCTGGTCGTTTTTTCTGTGTGATGGCAGAGACTATTAGAGAAATAAGAAATCCAAAAAATACCGTCATAACCAGTCCAATAATAGGCATAATCACAGGTGTCATCATCTTTTCTGTAATCTCCATTGCTTGATCTATTTGACCATCAGGAGTCCCGTCCTCTTCCATTTTTTGCCGGGTCATATCAAGTACTTGCTGGATATACTCTGAATTAATATACGAGACATAAATGTAGAAAAATATGGAGGACAAGATTGATGAAATCAAAGTGAGTAACGTTCCAATTCCAAGACCTTGCCCATAATTCATAAACCCATCGCCTTCTTCCTTAAATGTTTTGTGAGCCAGATAAATAATTATGGCCAATATTAGATAGTTGATGTAAGACAGGGACTGATTCATCCCCTGCCCAAGTAAGTTTATAACTATGAAAAAAGTGATCCCAATTAGGCCTGAAATCAATCCATACTTCATACTTATTTTTCCAGTAGTCACTTCGGTTTCTTCTATGTTTTCACTCATGATTAATTTAGTTAGGTTTCTTCCTTAAAATTATCGCAATGACAGGAGTTACAAAGAATCCGGCCATAAATTTTTTAAATGCTCCTCCACCAATCATTTGGGTACTTGTCACTGTCTGTATTCGTTCCAGCTGAGATGTGAATTGCTCTTCAGACATATCGCTCAAAAACTCCACTCGATTAGACTTCATATATTGAATTGCCTGCACTTTGAAATCCTCGATGAGATTTGGATCTATCCAAAATAAAACCGTAATCCCAATCGCAAAAACAACTGTGGCTGGAGCGTAGGTCAGGAAACCTAAAGTCATCCCCTGCCAGAAATGCAGAATGCCTCCATTGCGATAAGATTTGAATTCCTTACAAGAGAAAAAAACAAAAAGAACGAATATGATCAAGTCAAAAAACATGTGTTTGAAATCAATCATCGGGTTGCTCCCAAAACGATAGGATACCCAAAATAAGAGGAGTAAAAATGCTCCACAAATAAGCGAATACTTAAGCGCCACTTTCCACATCAGCTATTGAATTCAATTTTATTATCAATGACGATCCCCAAAGACTTTCCTCTCAGCTGTATATCCCAGAACGGAGAATTCTGAGATTTCGACTGGTTCGATTTGTCGTTCATCGTCCACTCAGCATCAGGATCAAAAAAAGCAAGTCTTGCCAACGACCCTTTTTCTATTGAAACCGGATCTAACCCCAAAACTTCTCTTGGGCCTCTTGTTAACACGCTAATGGCAGTTGCCAAATCAAGTTCGTCCTGCAGAGAAATCAATACTGCGAACATCGTTTGCAGAGAGATCACACCAGGAGAAGCCATGTCAAATTCCAAGAACTTACCCTCTCTATCTTGTGGTTGGTGTCCGGATACAATCGCATCGATCATGCCATCATTCACCCCTTTTATCAATGCTTTTCTATCTGCATCAGATCTGTAGGGAGGTTCAATCTTGAAGTTCGTATCAAAATTAGAGACATCCCTGTCTGTGAATCGCAGATGGTTGATACCCACATCACATGTCACATTCAAACCTTCCTTCTTAGCTCCTTTTATCAATTTCAATCCGTCGGCTGTGGACACCATGCTAAAATGTAATCGTCCCCCAGCGTAGCGCAAAATTTCTAGTTGGTTCGCGATTTGAATCTTTTCAGATATTGCCGGCTCGCCTCTCATGCCAAGTGATGTACTTGTCAATCCTTCATGCATCTGCACATTTCTACTCAAATGTGGATCCGCTGGTCGGCTAATTATTAGTCCATTAAATTTTTGAGCATATTGAAGTGCCTTGACTAAGAGCTCTGAATTCCATATTGATTTCATCCCATCAGAAAATGCGACAGCTCCTGCTTCATGCAAGTCGAGCATTTCTGTAAGATTTTCTCCCATTGTCCCTTCACTCAAAGCTGCAATTGGATACAAGTTTATGGGCTTACCCGATTGAGACTTTACATATTCAACATCACTCTTTGATTCCAAAACAGGAATAGTATTAGGTAATAAGGCAACATCGGTAATGCCTCCATATTTGGCCGTCATTGCACCGGACTTCAAATCTTCCTTGTGCTCAAGGCCAGGATCATTGAAATTAGCATTCAAATCCAGCCAACCCGGAGTGAGAATAGCACCCTTCAAGTCTATTTCCTTTGCCTTAACAGATCCAGACCCAATGGATTGAATCACTCCTTTATCGATAAAAATATTGGTTTTTTTAAGATGATGTCGGGATTGTTGATCGTAGATGAGACAATTTTTTAGCAATAAACTCATTTCAGCCATCTATGTAATGCGGTCTCAGCAACTAAAAACATCAGAGCCAAAAGTAATGCATATTTCCATAACTTCTTCCCAGTAACCAGCTCTGATAAACTTGCTTCCAAAGATTGTACAGAGTTTGCGTCCACTACCCGAACATTTGGATATGCTTTGAAATGATCTGCCAGTCCGCTACTATTTTCCCCATTCAATACCGATTCCATTCGATCAATATTTAAAGCAATCACTTTCAAAGTATCGCTACCGGCAGTTAGATAATAATAGCCGGGATCGTTGAGCTCACTTGGCAATGTGGTAATAAGATTGGATTGATTAAAATATGTTGAAGGAACAAATTGTCCATTAACCCCCTTCAATTCCAGTAGCTGATTCGTGGTGTTTGCCAATGCTATTTGCAATGGAGTATCTGAGAGCGTGTATGCTATTGGTTCATTGTATCCTTTAGAATTTTCAGCAATTCTATACATGATTGGAAGGAACAAGGCATGGTTTTGCAGAGTAGAATAGTCCTCCTCAAGTGGGCTACTAAACCAGTAGATTTTACTCTTTTGATCAATCCTTTGCAAGTAAGGCCTATCAGCTACCAAAAGAGTTTCACCTGTTCCAATCTTGAATATGCTCCTGACTTTCGGAAAAGATGTTCTTGAATCCAGCTCATCAAAAAGGCCATCAAAAAAGGGATGCTCGAACCCTTTCATTTTCAATTGAGAGAAAGTAGAATCACCAGTTCGAGTGACCCTAAAACCTAATCGGTTGGAATAATTATTCTCATCCAGCGTAGCGGTTGGAATTACAATAAGGTCACCAGACATGCGCTCAATATCAAACCATTCGGGAAGATGATCAAGGGAATGCACAACAACCAAGTCTGAAGAAAAAAAGCGCTCAAAATCAATGAATGAGTTGGAATAAACCTCTAAATCAAAAAATTCACTATT
>JAAEPI010000314.1 GCA_024232835.1 Cytophagales bacterium | reverse complement strand
CCCTAGATTGATCAAAATCGACCCTTTTACGGTGAATCTGATTTTACTCGGATGTCAGTAATATGGAATCATGTTTCATTAATTAGGGTCTGCACTAAGCTTTTGATCAAGGAGTATCTTCTGTCGTTAATCAAACCGCTTGAGAACAAAGGTTATTTCACCATCAGTGGTACTTCTTGTTAGCGTGTGCCCTTGACTCGTGACACTTTCAATTTTCCACAATTCTTCATCAGAATCGATAACAATTGAAATTTCTGTTTCATTGTTGGTCACTGCCCAAGTGCCCAACGAGCCTGGAGGATTGTCTATCTCACATTTAGTTCTACCCTCATTTTCTTCGTATCGACTACTTGGATAGTAGATAATTGTATTATCAGTCACACATTCTTCAAGCTGAAGTGTGCCATTTAGATTGAATAAACTTACTTCTGCTGAACTTATAAAATAGGAACGACCAGCGATATCATCTCCTGCCAGTAGATTTGATGTAGTTACTCGCGACTCAAGTGGAACTTCCATGCATCCAATGAAAAGCAAAGAACACATAAGCGACATGTATAGTGATTGTAGGGCTTTCATGATTTCTGGGTTTATCCTGTTAGGTCAACTAAGGCTTTGGCCACCCCTAATTAGAAGCAGCTAGCTCCCTATGTTTGTCATGAAGGTCTCATTTAAGCAGAGAGTTTTTCGCCATTATTTCAGAATGACAATTTCATTCCATTTCGTCAAGGACGATATCCAAGCGAATTTTCAATTCTGGCTGATCTGGCATAATCGATAGCCCTTTTTCTAGAGTATTTTTAGCTTTTTTATAATCCCGATTCCGAAAATGTAATGCGCCTAATTCAGCATATACCTGACCATAATGACTTTCATCAATTTTCAGGTTCTCACCAAAAATTTCAAGGAGTCCTTCCATCTTGTCAAGATACTCCACACCAATTGGCATGTTGTCAGCCCTGAAATGTAGGTAGGATATTCTGGAATAATGATAGAAACAGAGAGACTGATAAAGGCTATTAATTTTGAGGAATGCAAATTCGTTAACGTATTCTTCCAATTCATTTGCTGCTTTGATACTTCCAATCTTCCTTGACATTTTCTGCACGATGAGTGAAGTTATCCTGGCCTGTGTTTTCACGTTTTTTTTATTTAATTGATAAGCTTTAGTGGCGAACATCAATGAGCTATCTGAATTGGAAAGCTGATTGTGATAATTGGCAAACCCATTATAGTGGAATTCGGAAATCGTTTGAAGCAAAATTGAATCCTTAAGATTTTTTTGAAGGTAATCAAATGCTTTTAAGGTGAATTTAGGGTCACCATTAACAATTAATTGATTATTTAGTATTACTTGATAGCCTTCAATTAGATAGGGTCTATTTTCGCTTGATAAATTACTAAATTCCGTTAACCAGACCACTTCCTTAAAATTGTCATAGGATGTATTCTGGAGGAGAAGAGCCAATATGGAATGCTGTAGGAATTTTACATCTTTGGAAGGATTAAGTAATTGTGTTTTATGAATTGAATTTAATGCTTCTTCAAAATTATTCTCTTGCAAGTAGGAAATTGCTTCATTTGAATATTGCCGACCGGCGAGTTGGAGAACGGAGATGACATCTTCATCATAGAAAAATTCAACATAAACTTTTTTAGTTCCTTTGTTATTGACTTCCTCTTGAGTCACGTATTTCAGATCAACTAAGGATTTCACAGCTTTTTGCATATTAGCTTCACTTGGGTAGTAATATCCATTTTCGGGAGCTGTGGATTCAATTATAATCCCTTTAGTTTTTGGATATGCGATAGAGTATACATGGGTTGGTGC
Source organism: Cytophagales bacterium (assembly GCA_024232835.1). Lineage (GTDB taxonomy): Bacteria > Bacteroidota > Bacteroidia > Cytophagales > Cyclobacteriaceae > JAAEPI01. The sequence goes on along the minus strand of JAAEPI010000314.1, from coordinate 2,237 downwards.
TTCCTTAATTGAAAATGGGATATCGTAAGCTTTTAGCAGTAGGACATAAAGTGCTGTTGCTGAAACGCAATTGTATTCGCTGGATTCAAAAATTTCACTGAAATTGGATATTTCTTGATATTTGGTAAAAAAATATTTATGTGTCAATTCAAAAAGTAATTTGATTTTTTTTTCTTCACTTTTATTTAAAAATTTCTTCTTGACAAGTTCCTCTCTGAATTCCTCAAGTAGCGTTTTCACCTTTACGACATACATTGAATCGGCTTTAGGGGAAATAGCAAGGAGTAATGAAAGATCGTCGGATTGGCTGATGTTGGTCAATACCTTCTGCTCAAATACACTTTTGAAGTTAATCCTTAAAGTGCTGTCATATTGGGCTAATGACACGAAGCTTAGAAGAGTAAGTAAAATAGATATGATTATTTTCATTGTTACGTAGGAGAATGCCTTTGCCAGGTGGTAATGTAATTCAATATTTGGGTAGATATGTATCTTTTATAGCAGCTACTTTGGAATTTTGAATATAGGATACCTGAGGTGTGCCTTTTCTTTGTGAACGGAGCGCTGATAAATAAAGTCAAGTTGCATTCGACTATTCGAAGCGAACAAAGAATCTTGTCTCTTTTTGCCCTCAAAGTCTTTATTCAAAACATGATCATTTGCTAAAATGGATGGAGCACTATCTTCAAAAACATACGAAGAGAAGTACTCTTTTTGTTGGAGTATGGTATCGAAAAAATTCCATGAAAAATATGAATCGGGTGCTTGTGGCTCAAGTGTCTCCACTATGAATCGATTTCGCCATTGGTTCACGGGGACTAGGTAATCTCCCTTTCTGAATTCGAGTTTGACTGCATAAGGTTCGATCTGAACATCGTTCTGTTTGTAGTGTCCTTCATAAGGGCTAGTCAATGACTTGTAATCTGTGATACGATAGGCCTCTACTAAAATGGATGTGTCGTTTGGCAACTGCCTCATGGTGATCTTGTTCAATTTGAAAAGCTCTATCACCTCAAACCATTGCTGAGGAATAAGGTATGCCTTTGGTGCGACTACTGTAATATCAGGCTTATATGTGTTGTAATACGGCACTTTCTTGGCATAGGGTTTTTCACGATTGTATTTCAATCGAACATTTCCAGTGACTGGGCTTATGGGATACTCTGCTTCATATCCATGAAACTCCAGTACGGAGTTCATAGTCGTGTCAACTATCCAGCTTATATCAAACACAGCCTGCTTGCTTACACGAGCTTTTGTCTCATTCCTGACTTTCAAAAGATTGTCTCCTTCGTCCTTTGCAAATTGCAATAGGGTGTGCATGAGCACTTTGGTGGATTCTACCCGCTGCTGATAGTTTTTTAGCATGTGTGTTTCACTCATGAAACCAACTGTATGAAAAAGGTTTGCGTATCCTGTAGAATATCTGGGTAGGTCAAAAAACTGATTCCAACCATTTTCTGGAGTGACTCCAAAAACATTAACATAATAAATCGTTGAAATTTTCTTATTCATGTTTTGATAAACATAAGGAGTCATTATTTCACTTACATATTTGCCTAATGGGCCTCCCATTTTATCCTTTTGAGGATGAACCAGCATCATCACATGTTCATAGTCTGCGCCATTGCTAACATGCGTGTCTAGGAAGATATCTGGATCCAGGGATTGAAAAATATTTTGGAAGGATCTTGAATTCCGTGCGTCTGACTTTATGAAATCTCTGTTCAGATCGTAATTCCTTGCATTCCCCCTGAATCCATATTCTATTGGGCCGTTTTGATTCACCCGTGTGGTAGAATTTCTATTGAGAGCTCCACCGATATTATAAAATGGGATGATGGCAATGGCTGTTTTGTCCAGTACCTCATGGTATTTTTTCTGATTGCTTGCCAGTTCTCGAAGAAAAAGTTGACTCGCACTTACGCCATCAGGTTCTCCCGGATGGATAGCATTGTTTATTAAGAAAATGAGTTTCCCGTTTTTTCGAATTTTCTCTGGATTGGTTTCTTTAGAGGTATTGAATAGAACAACATGCAATGGAAGTCCTGAATCTGTCAGACCCTCTTCTTGAATAGTGATCTCTTCATACTTCGATGCAAGCGATCTATAAAAACTCATGGCCTCCTCGTAAGTTGCTGATTCTGTATAGCTAGATTTTTCGTAGCGTGTGAGCAGGTCATTTTTTTGACCTAAAATCATATGGCAGCAGGCCATGAGTAAAAGAGCCAGAAAAT
>JAAEPI010000313.1 GCA_024232835.1 Cytophagales bacterium | reverse complement strand
GTGCCTCTATCCTTGCATCTTTTTGATGGTGAATAGGACGTATCAACAAGTCTCCTTTCATCTCTTTGAACGCCTGTTCAACTTCTCCCAATAACATATACTGCTTCCAGAGTAATCCAGGATCTGTAGCTGTCAAATTAGATCGAAGCAAATACTTTCCTTCCTTTCTCATTACTTTGCGAAGCTTCTCTTTGTCCAAACTGAAAGTAAATGTCTCTTTGTTAACTACTCCCTTCACATCAGGTAAATTGATCTTAACTAACGAGTATGCTCGGCCTGCTTCTTTCTTGGCTGCCCCTATCTTTAATAACAATTGGTCTCTGCTATTGCTCTGGCCCTGCAACTGCTTTAGCCTCTCCAATAGCTTTCTTAGTCTACGTCTACGCATAGACCTCTCTTTGTTTACACGGTCTGCACTCTCCACCAACACATACAGCTCTCCATCCTCATTGAGCAACTTTGCTTTTACTTTGCCTCGAACTTCTTCCCAGGGTTTGTCTGAAAACTTTTTTTCAAGCTTGGTCAATCTACCCTTGGGAGTACCTATGAGATATTTTATCGGATACTCTGAGTTTTTCATCTTTTCTATTGTTTCATCCGTTGGAATACCTCTATCCATCAACCACGTACGATTTGACTTTCCATATTGATCTTCAACCTTTTGTAAAAACATTTCAAGCGTATTGGAGTCTTTCGTGTTGCCTGGCATCACTTCATACGCCAGAGGGAAACCCTCTGGCGTTACAATAAGAGCTATCACTACCTGTACACAGTCTGACCTCTTATCTCTACTATACCCAAACTTCCGTAGCCCTGAATCAGGTGGATCGCATTCAAAATATGTACTGGTCAGATCATAAAGCAAAACATCAAACTTGGCATTGAACATGTTATGCCATCTCTGCCTGAGAAATAAAAAAAGATCCTCTTTGTGCTCAACGAGTTTGTCAAGACAACGATATAGTTTGTCCTTTTGGACTAACCCATAGTCTTCACCTAGTAAATCTCCCATAGCACTTTGTTCATACCACAATCTATGCAAACGCCACTCGCTGCCAGGGTCTATTAATCGATAGGCAGTGAGTGTCTTAAACACATTTAGCCAGCGTGTTCCTTTTCTACCTGGCAATAGTTTATCTGCCCAGAATCGATCTAGCTCCAAGAGATCCCATAGCTCACAAAACAACCAGCACGCTCCCCACTGACGAGGATTCTTAATTTGTAATTCATTTAGTTTTACATGTATCGCATTCTGAGTTTCGTTGTGAGAAGGAGTGGGAGTGTCTTCAGGGTAAAGAAGCATTTGCTTTGGTTGTTCTTGCCCATCTTCAAATACCTCTATTGCTTTACGCCATGTGTCTTGTTGGTTATCACTTATTTCACCAAGGTATAGAACTTGGCGCTGTACAATGCGACCGGAGCTCGTCCGCTTGTTTTCGACTATGTTCCAATACCTATGGTCCTTGCCATTTTTAAACCGTTCGTTGCATCGTAGAAACATGATGGTGGTATTATATGCAAAAAGGACTTAAGAAAGAAAGGGGGTAGGTCTACACTACAACGGGTTTTGGCCTATTTTGGGACTTCTTGAAAAATTGAATCCTTTATTTACAAGGACTTACGTTTTGACAAATTCAGAATTATTCCAAAATTTCTTAAATTTAGCCGCGAATAGCGAAAGTCGGGT
>JAAEPI010000312.1 GCA_024232835.1 Cytophagales bacterium | reverse complement strand
TGCATTTAATGCCGATTTTAGAGAAAAACTACTCGGAATTTAAATGCGATTGCCCTGCGTATCTAGCCCATGGTTTTGGGGAATTTTGGGATAGGTGGCATATTTCTCTCTCTAAATGGTTCAGAGACTACCTTTATATCCCATTGGGAGGGAATAGAGTTCTGAAATGGAGAATGCAGTACAATTTACTAATTACTTTTTTGATTAGTGGCTTATGGCATGGAGCAAATTGGACCTTTTTAGTATGGGGTGGGTTACATGGTCTTTATTTAATCGGCGAAAAGACAGTTCGATTCAATATCAAATTCCGGTTGCTTGGAGTGGCAATTACATTTTTCCTAGTATGTATAGCGTGGATATTTTTTAGAGCAAATACACTTACTGATGCCTTCTTTATCTTGCATAGCATTTTTTTGAACTTTTCGATGGATCTAAGTTTGATTAAGGCAGAATTACTCGCTGTGGGCCTATCCAAACTTAATTTGATAGTCCTACTTCTGAGTTCATCTATTCTTATGTTATTTGATTTAAATCTTGTTCGTTCTAAGGGATTTTTTTTAAGTTCCCTTTTTTATTTATTGATATTAGTTTTTATTCTGATGTTCGGTACCGATGGAAATGAAGCGTTCATATATTTTCAATTCTAGCATAGTAAGAAGAGCCGTTATGGTGATCTCATTATTCTTGGGGATAAACCTCGGCCTTTCAATGCTTTTCAAAACAGTCATGAGTGAATCACAACTCATAAAGGCAGACACGGAAATGAAGATTTTACCAAATGACACTGAATTGCTAATAATGGGTAATTCGCATTCATTGGCTCTCCTGCCAGCGCATCTCAGAAAGGCATCTAATATTTCCAGCTATGGAGAGCGGATTCATCAATCCTATTACAAGTTGGATTATGTGCTTAACAGCAATATTAAACCTCACTACGTGGTTCTGAATTACGATTTGGGGCAGTTAAGAGATTATTCAGTGGACAACCAGAACTATCAGTTTTATTGGAATAACTTAGAGAACCTAAAGGAACTTTTACAATTCTCCGACAAGAGAGCCGGGTTTATTTTTAATAGATTGATATCTTTTATTTCACCTTATCATGACGGGGAAACTGAAATGTTCGATTTCTTTTTTGCAAGGGGTGATACGGGAAAATTAAGAGACAAAGATGTTGACATGTCAGAAGTAACGACTACTTCAATGAAATCTGATTCGTGCCTAGAAGAGCAATTTGGAGATTTACCTCTTTATTTCTTTGATAAATTGCTTGAAAGGATTGTGAAAGAAGATATTCAATTAATTCTAGTCCGATTTCCAGTAACCAGAAACTATTTCCTTTCCCAGTCTACTTGTTATAGTCCGCTAGATTACTACTCGAGACTTTTATCTAAAATGATTAACAAAAATGATAACATCCGGGTGCTAGACTATCATGACGTTTATAACGATGGTTATTTTCGTGACCCTCATCACCTTGCTGGTGAAAGTATAAGAGTCTCATTTACTCAGAAATTTTCACTCGATCTTGACTCAATTGCAAACGCTTCTGGTATGCATTAATTATTACAACATTTGGTAGTTTAGCTTGGTTTTTGCTTTTTCGAGTTGACCATATACAAGCCTTCATGAGAACATCTTTTCTTGTTTGTTATTTGCTCTATTTTCTTCATGCTATGGCGCAATGTCCATCCGTGGACATTCAAGTGCCAATAACCGTTTGTAACGGGGAATTTTTGGATATTCAAAACAACGGCAGTGAATCACTAGTCTACACTTGGAGCACCTGCCCCCCTCTGACAGCTGGTACTCTGGGTATTTTTCAACAAGCGTCGAATAACACAGGGTTTACCGCAAGTTATTCATTTCACACAAGCTTGGATTTTCCTGACATGGCTTTGATGGTTCGAAATGCCGGATTGATTTACCGTATTTCTTTTTCCAGTGAATACTCTTTAGTAAATAGTGTTTCCCAATATTTGGACGAAAGGAGTAATCTTTCGCTCCCAAGAGAAATCCGATTTGCAGAATCCGATGGTATACCAATCGCGCTTGTTGCCAATTCAGGCACACAACCTATCAAACGAGTAAGCTTTTCGAATGGAATATCGCAAAATCCTACCTACGAATCAATCCCAGGTCTTGAAGGCACTACTGCAATGTTCGGAATGGACCTAATTGAATTCAACGAAGAATATATTGCGGTGGCTGGCAAGGCATCAACGGGTGATATAATTCTAATGAATTTTGGAGCTTCGCTAGCATCAAGCCCTAATGTTACGTCCTCAGTCTTATCAGGGGTCTCGGGTGTTCAAGGAATCAGTCTCATAGATTACTGCGGTAATCTTGCGGCACTTCTAACTTCAGAAAATAGCAACAAACTTTCATTGTTGATTTGGGAAAATGGCCTTACCAACGCTCCTGTTCAAAGCGATATAATGGTTAGTGAAGCCAACTGGGCATTACCAGGTAAAGTGCAATTGCGCATGGATAATGGAGAATATTTTGGATTTGTCCAATCCAATTCCGGAAATACATTCAGGTTAGATTTTGGTAATTCACTAAATACTAGTCCCATCAGTAATGATTTAGGTAAACCAGCAATTAATGGCTATGGTTTAGAGGTTGTCAAGTATTCTGTTGGTGTTCGAACATTAGTTATAGACTATGTGAATGCCAATAGAGGACTCTTCGTTGCAAGTGGTGAATCCTCATGCCAATTCGAATCTGTCATAGGATTTGAGCCTAAAATTAATTTTACAGATGAAGGAAACCATGTTTTAAGAGTAAAAACAGTAGAGAACGGCTATCAGTCTTCCAAGAGTTTTCCAGTTATAGTTATGCCAGATATTGCCCCCTCAATCTCCTTCTCCACAGTTAATGTCTGTGCAATATTCCCCAACACCTTCACCCCCTCCCTTTCAGGACTCACTTATTCGTGGGACTTCAACAATGACGGCATTGAAGACAGTAATCTAGAAAGCCCATCTTATCAGTTCCCTTCGTCTGGCACCTACACTATCCGCCTAGATGTGGATGATGGCACTTGTGGCAACTTCACGGAACAAACGATAACACTATACGAAGAACCACCAGCTCCAAGTTTTACTTTTTCTGGAGATCTCTGTACAAATGCAGAACTAACTTTTACAAATGACACACCTGATGGCTCCTATGATGGGCCCCTGGCATATGACTGGGACTTTAATGGCGAAGCAACAGCGTCCACAAAAGATGCCACTTTTACCTTCGCGTCATCGGGCACAAAAACAGTAACCCTGAAATCAAGTATCCCGGGTTGTGAAAACACAACTCAGCAAGTGATAAATCTTGTGCCAGGCCCAACTTCTCTTTTTTCCGCAAACCCTATCTGTCAAGACGATCTGATGACCTTCACAAACCAAAGCACAGAAGCTGATTCATACCTCTGGGATTTTGGGGATGGCTCCACTTCTACTCAAGAAACTGCAAGTCACCTATATGCTTCATATGGTAATTTTATAGTAGTACTTGAAGCCACTGACCTGGGTGGGTGCACTGCTCAGTATCAGCAGGAAGTATCGGTTTCTCCCAGACCACTAGCAGATTTTGATTTTGATATTCCTTGCTCAGGTAGTCAGGGTATTGCCTTCTTTGATCAATCCACTGTAGACGGGGCGGATATTCTTAGCTGGGAATGGACAGTGGATGGTGAAGTGATGACCACCGACCAAAACCCAATTATTTCTTTCGATGAATCAGGCTCTAGAGTAATCGAACTGAAAGTACTTAGCTCAAATGGATGTGAGGCTACCTATCAAGAGACGGTAGATATATTAGCTACACCTCAGCCCTCATTTTCGATGGATATCGCTTGTCAAAATCTAGAAACCAGCTTTCTGGATACTACACCAGCACAAGGAGTTATCAGTAGACTTTGGAACATCAACGGTGACAATTATACGACTCCAGAGGTAGATCATTTATTTTCTCAAGCCGGCAGTTTTATTGTCAGCTTAACGGTTACTTCCGATGATTTTTGTTCCAGCACCACCCGCTCAACTATTGAGATTCCTCAAGCGCCAATCTTGTCATTCTCATTAAGTAGTTTATGCACCGGTGATGACATAACACTAGATGACACCTCTATCGAAGGTGCTGACCCTGTTGTTTCTCGCACGTGGTTACTTGAAGGTGAGGTCTTCTTCAATGGCCCACAAGCCTTGCTCTCGGACATGAGTCCATCCATGTATGAGATAACTTTGCAATCCACAACACAGGCAGGTTGCTTATATAGTACGAATCAAATAGTTGATTTGGTTTCATCTCCTGAGGCAAATTTTGAGACATCAGTGAACTATGGTGTACCTCCTTTTGAGGTTGATTTTACCAATAATTCTACGGGCGCTACTTCCTATTCCTGGCTAGTCAATGGTAGTGAAGTTTCTACTGCCGCGAGTTTGGCCCAGACTTTCTCAGAGGTAGGTAATCATACAGTTGAACTTGTCACGACCAATGATGACGGTTGCCTGGATAGTGAGCAAATAACTATACTGAGTGCCGTTCCCGCCATCAATCTCCAAATCGATGATCTGACCTTAACCCCAAATGGTTCAACTCAGTCCATTTCACTGATTGTGGTCAACAATGGAAATCTTCCAATTGAAATTTTCGATGTGGTTATAAGTGCCGGAACGGATTTCTCCATATCGGAGCGCATCAACCAGTTTTTGAATATTGGAGCGCAAACGTCCGTTCAGTTGACTTCTTCAATCCAATCCGTGAATGCCAGCAACATCTGTGTCTCATTAGTTAGTGCCTATGAGGACGTAACCCCGGATGACAATGAGCAATGTGTGAGTTTCAGTCCAACAGTGATTTTCGAGAATCCATATCCCAATCCAATTAGTGACGAGGCTACCATTCGCCTAATTCTTCCAAAAAATAGTAGAGTGGATTTGAGTATCACCAGTGTCACTGGTCAAAGTATGATTTCGGAATCCTACGATGACCTAACAGAGGGCCTAAACGTTTTTCGATTTGATACGTCGCAATTTAAGAAAGGGATTTACTTCGTAACCATCCAGTACAAAGGGAAGTTAGTAACGAAGAGGATATTGAAGTTTTAGCGTAATTATTTCATAAAAAGTTTTCTACTTTTCTATCTAATATGCCAGGATAGGTTTTAACGAGAATAATCAAGACAAAACAAAAAAGAGGGAATGTGTCACCTATGATTGAGTATAGGGTTGTTACTCCTTTTGTAGGCAAACTGGTGATTAGTATCTTTTCATTATCCGAATAATGATCCATTTCACTGATTACTCTTCCTGTGTAATCTGCCCCAACTGATAATCCATTGCTGGTTTGTCGAACCATGTTGAACCCTTGCTCAATGGCTCTAAATCTAGACATATGCGTATGCCATGGATCAATGGCTTTCCAATCGTTACTCGGTACAAGTAAGATATCAATATCACTTGCTTGGCTCAAGTGTTGAGGAAAATCCATGTCAAAGCAAACCACTGCTCCGATTTTTCCATAAGGCGTATCGGTTGTTTGGATACTTGTTCCATTAGTCGCCGATATAGCCGCTTCTCCGCCTGGGACTGGAATGGCTTTCCAATAATCGATGGTTTTCTTACCACTTGGTTCGAATAGTGCAAGCTTGTTCTCTAAAGGACGCTTACTAGATGGATCTAGGGTTCCCAAACCAGTACCCAGATAAATTTCATGATCCTTGGCAATTTGACTTGCTTTATCAAACCATATCTCCTCACTTTGTTTAAGAGTTGTGCCATTCGCCTCTCCCCAGAAAATGATTTTTGCGCCGGCATCCGCTTCTTTTATACTTCTGTTAAATAAATCGTTATTTAAATTCTGAGACTCAAGGTCGAAATTTTTGATGTCCTGCTCAGTGAGTTGATTGGCAAAAAATCGTTCAAGTACCTCAGGGTCGGTTTGTTGGTCTTGTTTTTTATCAGCAGAAATGGACGCAATTCGCACTGTTTCACTGTCAGGCCCAAAGAAAACCAAACGTATACTTCCGAATGACAAAGTAAGCAGTAAAAGCGATGCATAAACCACAACCCCCTTTCTAATTTTCTGCCACTCCATCTTATGATGAAACGCCCAATTGCTAATGGATGCAAACCAACCGATTAAGAAAGTAATGAAACTCATTCCAAAAAGAGATATTGTCTGAAGCATAACGAGTTGAGTATGCTGGGAATAGGCAGCATGCCCCCAACTTCCATAGGGAGTGTACTGAGTCAGGTAATCAATTAGTGCCCAAGAAGCTGGAAAAATTAATGTTTGAGCGAAACTGGTGCGATCCTTCGAAAGTAATAAATCCAGCAAATAAGGTAGGCTACCTATTAATCCATATACTATTGTAATTGGTATATAAAATAGTAGTGGTACAGGCACCATTCCAAAGTACTGAAATGACCAGGCTATAGAAAGAAATAACCAAGCCAATAAAAATCCTTTGA
>JAAEPI010000311.1 GCA_024232835.1 Cytophagales bacterium | reverse complement strand
TGTTTAACGGCGTATACTCCTTACGGCGCGCGTACAATTCCCACGTAGACCGCTGCTGTGCTGGTTTAGATCGAGATCGAGAGATTACAGTATGTGTACCACCCATTGTGCACACGTCGACTCTCTTTCTTTCTTCATTACCGCCCTTGTGTTGGTACCATATTGCTCATAAGGTTTAGGAAACTGGTTTTAAATGAATATTATTTTCTTCGAATGAAAGAGATTGTTATTGAAACGTCTTCGTGGTAAGATGATCGCAGTTGGAAAAACCTGGACTACGCGTCGGATTCAACTTCAAGGAAATGGCCGGTGTCACGTCGTAAGGTGAATCCTGTCGTAGATTGAATCCTGCCTTGCAAGCGCTTAAGGCAAGGCGCTTGTGCAAAAGATACAAGACCTCCCACCCACGGAGTGGAGAATGTGGTAATTCCACATGGATACACTCTATAATATTCATACTTACCTAATTTAGTTTGTCTGGTTTTCCAACCAAATAATTTGCCGAATTCCAACGGGAATTTCGTCTGGCATGGGTGACGTGAACGCCAAATGTACACTCCATGCTGTGACTTGCACATTAAGGAAGGGCAGTTTTGCAAAAAAATAAAATCTAACCGAAACCACACAAAATGGAGAAGTATAAAATTTGCGGGTCGGCCAACCCCTTCTTCCCTCCCTCACCTGATATGACCCTGATAAGGTGCAATTAGGTTTTGAGGCACCACACACAATGGGTTTCAAACTACGACAGGTGGATTCAATCTACGATAGGCGCTTCCTGTCGTAGTTTGAATCGGATTCAATCTACGACGTCATAGATTGAATCCGATTCAAACTACGATGGATTCAATCTACGACGGGACACCGGCGTGAACACGTGCACATACATAGGAAAAGTGCGACCGAAGATTATTATGTCTCACGAGCACGCCAGAGACGTCGCATTTGATGTGAACGACTTCACATAGAATGA
>JAAEPI010000310.1 GCA_024232835.1 Cytophagales bacterium | reverse complement strand
TTGATTTTCGCCTCTTCCTGCTATTATGATGAAGTGTTACCACAGGAGGCCAATTTACCGGATCCAGATGTGGAGTTAAGTTATGCCTTGGATATACAACCCATTTGGGATGAAAGTTGTGTTTCTTGTCATGCTGGAAGCATTCCCCCCAACCTAGCGGCATCCGTATCTTACGACGCACTTATATCAGGGAACTATATAAACACCTCAAATCCTGAGAGCAGTTCCTTATATACAAAAATAGAAATTGGGGGTAGTATGGAGACGTATGCCAATGCCAGTGAAAGAGCTATCATATTGACATGGATCGAACAAGGAGCTTTAGACAACTGATCACTTTTAAAGAAACTAGAATGAAAAATTTAATCTATATACTGGCATTTTCCATTGTCACATTCAATGGATATACTGTCTATGCTCAAGAAGAAGAAGCACCCGAAGAGGATCAAGTGGTCAGACCTATGTTTGAAAGTGCTTATTTAATGAACAATCAATCCGTCCTTGTGTATCCTGAGAAAACTCTGGAAATGATTATGCAACATCGATTTGGTACCATGGAAAATGGATTGGATGACTTTTTTGGACTCTATGGAACCACCAATATTCGATTAGGTGTAAACTATGTCCCTTTCAAGAACCTATCTGTTGGTTATGGTATTACTAAAAACAAGATGCACCATGACTTTAATATAAAATACGCTATAGTTCAACAAACAAGATCTGGTTCAATGCCTGTGAGTTTGACTTATTATGGAAACACAGCTATTGATGGAAGAGAGGAGGAGGATATCACATACTATGCTAATTCCACCGATCGAATATCATTTTATTCTGAGTTAATAATAGCCAGAAAAGTGAGTTCTAAGTTTGCAATTCAGTTGTCTCCTTCCTACTCACATTTTAATGCAGCACCAGCCAAGGAGGAAGACGGAGAAATTATTGCTGAAAAAAACAATGATCATTTAGCTGTAGCTGTTAACGGTAAATACAAAGTGAGTAGCCAGGGATCCATAACCATTGGAGTAAATCAGCCCATTACTGTGCATTATTCTGGCAACCCAAATCCCAACATTGCATTTGGATATGAGGTTTCAACTAGCTCACATGCTTTCCAAGTATTCTTTGGGAATTATAAGGGTATAGTTCCGCAGGTAAATAATTATGAAAATGATAACACTGAATTCGTCATCGGATTCAACATCACAAGATTGTGGTCATTCTAACATTTAAATGAAATCAGCTCATGAAAAATTTTAAAGTATTAACGATCTGTTTCAGCTTTCTATTTGTTGGAAGCTTTCAAGTGATTGCTCAGGAAGAAGAAACAGAGAAAGAGTACGCGCGTGCTCCCTTCGAAAGTGCAGTTCTTATAGAAAATCAGACAGTGATAGTTCCTTACGCTGGAACATTGGAATGGGATATGGTTCATAGGTTTGGAACCATGCAAAATGGAAAGTCCGACTTATATGGATTATATGGTGAAGGAGCGAATATCCGTATGGGGCTTACTTATAGCATAAAAGATAATCTGGCTCTGGGAGTAGGATTCACTAAGTACAACCAATACGTGGATTTCAACTTGAAGTATGCCATTTTAAAGCAAACTAAGGATTGGAGTATGCCTGTAAGCCTGACCTATTATGGAAACATGGGCATTGATTCTCGTGAGGATGAGCAGTTTGAGAGTATCTTTCAACGCGACGCTTCTTTGGTAGGTCGTATATCTACATTTAGTGAACTAATTATTGCGACTAGAATTAGCAAGAAATTGTCGCTTCAATTGACACCAAGTTTTTCATACTTCAATTCTGTTGAACCTGGAATGAACAATTCTGTCATTGGACTCGGTCTGAATGGAAGATATAAGGTTAGTAGTCAATCGTCAATAATTTTCGACTACAATCAGCAATTGACTGACCACCCTGATTTCGTTGATGATGAAGGAAATCTAAAACTGGAACTGGCACCTAATGTCGCATTCGGTTTTGAGGTATCAACCAGTTCTCATGCTTTTCAGGTATTTGTTTCAACATTCCAGGGAATATTACCTCAGCACAATATAGTATATAACACCAACGAATTCGATAAGGAAGGACTGTTGATAGGGTTCAACATAACTCGTCTTTGGAGCTTTTAGGTATTCTTATGATCAGCAAAATGAACTACCCCGAGGCAGAGCCATCGGGGTATCAAATAAAGTTTGCTTCGCAAACGTAATTGTTTCCGACCCAGAGGGTCGGGGAATTAAACCGCGTATTGATTAAATAGGTGAGTGATATGGATAAGAAGCTAAATTCATGGAAGTGACACAATCCAAAAATGGAAAGGCTCGAAGCAACCAATCAGAAAAACTGGGTGGCTTGCAATAACAAATTGTAAAAAAAAATCTATTATGGGGTCTAATTCACGCAGAGATTTTATTAAGAAAGGGTCGGCTCTAGGGCTCATTGCAGCCGCTACAGGTGCAGCAGGGATAGCGGCCAATCAATCGGAAAAACCAACGGGTGAGAAGATGAAAGTACTCACCACAGATGGTAAGGTTATCGAGGTTGACAAACCGTCAAGTAATTGTGAAATAGAACCATGTGCTCCTCCGAAAGGAGAAGAAGCACGAAAAGGAATCCCTGGACGATCCTTTGTAATGGTTATAGATCTGGCGAAGTGCAAGAATGCCAGAAAGTGTATTGAAGGGTGTCAAAAAGGTCATGATCTACTACCCGACCAAGAGTACATGAAGGTTCATCTCATGAAAGATAATCCTGAGGCCGAACCTTATTGGTTCCCAAAGAATTGTTTTCACTGTGACAACCCACCTTGCGTTAAAGTATGTCCCGTAGGGGCTACTTTTAAAAGAACAGACAATATTGTTCTAGTAGATGCAGATGCGTGCATTGGTTGTAAGTTCTGCGTATCTGCGTGTCCTTACTCAGCCAGAATATTTAACTGGACTGATAAGGAGTCTTACGCGAGCAATGACCCTAATTATTCACCAGAAACTGGCACACCTGGACAACATGGTACTGTGAGCAAATGTGACTTTTGCCCTGACCGCTCAAGGGAAGGTAAGTTGCCGTATTGCGCCATGAGCTGCCCAATGGGAGCCATATATTTTGGAGACAAAAATGAAGATGCAGTTTACAATGGCGAAGAGACCCTTCGGTTTACTCAATTAATTAAGGATAGGATTGGTTACAGATATCTGGAGGAACTTGGGACTAAGCCCAATGTCTATTATTTACCTGCAACTGATAGGATGTTTCCATATGAAAGAGGGTTTAGCAGTTTATCGGAGGAGCAGAAAGAGGTTATGGAGAAATCAATAGAATCTAAGTAGAACTTTTAAAACATTCCAATGGACTCAAATTCAATCTCGAACAAATTACTTGATGAGAACATGTCTTTCATTGCAAAGCCAAGCATCAAGTGGATATTGAAAGTCGTTGTTCTAGCGCTCATTGTTTGTGTTGGCCTATACGCATTGTTCCTTCAGGTTACCAAAGGGCATTTGATAACGGGGATGAGAGACAATGTGGTGTGGGGCGTTTATATAGTAAACTTTGTTTTTGTATTAGGCCTTAGCTATGCAGGGGCTTTAATTGCAGGAATTTTTCACTTGGGAAGGGTGAAATGGGCAACACCATTGCAGCGGATATTAAAGCTAATAACGGTATTTTCCCTTATAATCGGTCCTTTCTACATATTGCTTTGCCTTGGCAGACCAGAGAGGTTATTCGATTTGTTTCTTCATCCTAGAATTCAATCTCCAATAATATGGGATGTGGTGGCCATTGTAACTGATCTAGTTTTTTGCATTGTCTATTTGTACTTCACCTACATTAAGGATTTTGCCTTACTGAGAGATAATTCTGACAAGCTCAACATGCCAAATTGGAGGAAGAAATTTTACAAGTTTGTAGCAATAGGGTATGATGATACACCCAAACAAAAGAAACTGTTGAATCAGTCGCTTGACATACTAGCTGCCATCATTATTCCGACAACTATCATTGCATACTCCTTACTGGCTTGGCTGTTTGGTATGAATCTTAAAGTAGGATGGCATAGCTCCATTTTTGCTCCATTCTTCATACTATCAGCTGTGTATTCTGGAGTTGCGCTCTTGATTCTCATCATGTGGATATATCGTAGAACTCGGAAATTAGAACATATTTTCACCGATAATCATTTCAAATATCTAGGTTTCGCCTTGATGGGACTTTCGCTATTCTACGGATATTTTTACTTCAGTGAGTACATTACCAATTGGTATAACATGCAAAAAACCAGTGGCTTGTTATGGGAGAAGTATTTAGACTTTTCTGAATATGGTTTCTATTTTTATGGGTCCATTTTCTTAGTCACCCTACTCCCAGCCATCGTTATTGGCATTCCATGGTTCCGTTCAGTAGGGAGCATTGCTTTTACCTCTGTTGCAGTGTTAGTAGGTCTTTGGATATTGAGGTATTTAATGATTGTTCCTGTCCTTGAAACGCCATACGTTCCGATACAGGATATTCGTCCGGATTGGGTGCATTATTCTGCCACATGGATTGAATGGTCACTGACAATAGCTGGAGTTGCACTTTTTGTTCTGTTTTTCATACTTGTGGCAAAGATTGCTCCAATAATCCCAATTGCTGAAATGGAAGAAGATCAAGAAGAAGCTAAAAAGATTGTATCACCAAAAGAAGAAGTGTGATGAAAACCATAAATCAATATCGGCCAGTTGGGAGATATTTTTCTCTCTTTCTCATAACCTTTTGTACACTGTTTGGTGTTATTGCTCCTTTGGATGGGCAAAGTCAAACACGAACAAGGTTGAAGGTGTATTATGAAAAACTACCCAACAGCGATAAAAAAATATCTATAATTCTAACCGAGGGCAAAGGGAAGAAAACTAAAGGAGTGGGAAATGCTCTGATCTCAATATCGACTGTCGCGCTGGATAGTACGATTGAATTGGCTACTATAACAACTGATACAATCGGGGAGGCTTTTCTTTTTGTAGAAGCCAATTATTCGTTTCCAAAAAATGAAGATGGGTATTCGGAGCTTAATCTAAATTATAGTGGAAATGACTCGTTAAAGTCTGCAAAGAAGAGTATTGAATTCCTAGATCTGAATTTAGATCTATTTTTTGATATAGTTGATTCAGTTAAATATCTTGAGGTCTCGGCGTTTGAATTTGACTCGACTGGGGCGCAGATGCCAATAGAGGAGGTGGGAATCAAGATGGGAGTTAAGAGGCTTTACAGTACGCTCTATTTAGAAGAAGTGGATTCGGACAAAGATGGTGTGGCAAGCATGGAATTTCCGAATGATATTCCAGGTGATTCTGTTGGCATGATTACTGTGATAGCAAGAGTGGAGGATCACGATGATTATGGAACTGTGACAAAAACGAAGACCATTGATTGGGGAACTGCAGTAGATTACTCAATGGAATCAAATGGTCGATCATTATTTGGAGATTCGGCTCCTTTATGGATGATTATTTCGGTTGCCGTGATATTGATAGGCGCGTGGTTTCATTTTCTTTTAGCAGTGTATAAAGTATATAAAATGAGCAGATTGGCAAAAGACTAAATAGAAATTTAAGACCAGGGAAAATTATTAATTCTGATATTGTAAAATCTAAAATTTGATAAAATGAACATGAACATGAAATCTATATTAACTCTGAGCACTGTTGTCACTTTTTTGCTGACATTGGTTGCGTTCACAAGCCCGGTACAGGATCCTTGGGATGCTCCGGCTAAGTACAAAACGATGAAGAACAAATATGCTGGTGAAGACGTGGATGATATTGGGAAAGACTTGTACATGAAACATTGCAAATCCTGTCACGGAAAGGAAGGATATGGTGATGGAACAAAGGCGAATGAACTTGAAACGGAAATGAAAGAATTGGGCACTGAGGAAGTTCAAGGTCAATCGGACGGTGAACTATATTACAAGTCAATTATTGGCAGAGACGAGATGCCTTCATTTGAAAAGAAAATTCAAAGTGAGGAAGATCGTTGGATGATTATTAACTACCTACGAACGTTAGAAGAATAAATTGATCAAGTATTAATAGATAGGTTTTAAGGGAGACTATGTCTCCCTTTTTTTTTTCAATCTATCAAATTGATAGGACATTTTTGGAGATAAAAATTTTCCCAATTATTTGACTAATAACATGTTATGGTCTGATTCAAATCATTTAGTTCCCAGCCTAAAAAAGTGAATATTACATACTACTATTAAGGTAATATGTGAGGGATTTGAAGAGATTTTAGGATAAAATGAGTTTAGTATGAAATTTTTCAAATTTTTATTTT
>JAAEPI010000309.1 GCA_024232835.1 Cytophagales bacterium | reverse complement strand
GCATATAGGTAATAGCAAGGAATGTCTGTTGTTGCATTGCCTACCTTGATCAATGCTGTTCCACACGGCAAGCAGCTATTGTAATCCATGGTGAGTCCACGTGAATCAGCTCCATTAGGCTTTTGAATCAACTTTTTAACTTCGATACTGACAATAACACCTGTTCGTCTATCCCGAATGATAATGTCTGGTGTAGTCAACTTTCCCGAACTTACAACTTCCAAATCGGGGAACGCTTGTTTTATTTCCTGTTCAATTAGGCAATCAAAAGGATCATCTTGAACTGTTCCAACCAAGGCAGGCGCACGAAGATCAATAGGAATAACGCTGTTATTATTTATCTGACCATAAAAGTGGTCATAAACAGCTTTCATTATTTGATGTTCGTTATGGTACATGATTTTCCTTGATATTTTGATGAATCTTCTTGGTGTTCTAACGCGTTATTAACGGGAACAAAAATTCCCTGTAAGTTTCTTATATATAGGGACTATAATTCCTTCTATTCAGATATACAAGTAGAAAAAAGGAGAATACAACGTGCCTCGTTATAACCAAAGATCCTCAGAGAAAACACCCTTTCTACCTCAGTCGGAACGTTTGATGGATCAGGTCAGGGAGGTAAGCATTGATAAGGACAGACACTCTACCATTGCCAGCTATTAAGCCATGCATTAACGTCTGTTTCATCAAGGGATTTACCAGCCTTAATAGATTCGAACGCTGCAAGCGTATCTTGCCTTCTAGAATCTTCCAGTGACTGCTTTATCAAAAACTCCTTAATCGCTAGATTTATAAGATAATTTTTACTTCTATTGCTAGTACAAAAAAACAGACTCAAGCTAGGAGAATTTATAACGCCCGCGCTCTGCAGCAAATTTGGAGCGCAGTGGAAAAATTGCCCGACAGCAGCGCCTAGTTATGCCAAACCCACTATGGGTTTGGCGAGAAGACTAAAAATAACCCAAATAGCTAATTTATAGAAGGCTTAACTTTAAGAATTAGGCGGCCTCGTTGAATTTGCACCGTGATGGGTGTGCCAATGG
>JAAEPI010000308.1 GCA_024232835.1 Cytophagales bacterium | reverse complement strand
GAACAATATTCCAGGAGTTCAACAATATCATGGGTCCTCTTTAACTCCCAGCCTTTTGATATGCGGAATACGGGTCAAGTCTCTCCTTGACTGCACCTTGTTGATTAGCCAGGTATGGCAGGCACCATACGCATCAACCTAAGTACTTAAGATTGTCGAATATTGTAATGTCGAACGGAATTTTCTGCATAGGGGATATACCATTATCAGCTTGATATTTTCATAAAGCTTGGAATGGTCTCCCAGCTTTCCCCTTCCTTTAGTCTCTCCTACGTAAATCCAATTTGCGGCTTTATAGCAAGTACCACTAAAACGTTTTTTCTCTACAAATGTTTCCAACATCACGGGTCTATACTTGTAACGTTGCTCCCAATCATCCAGAAGTTTCCTGGCAACTAAAGACAATATCTTTGACGCAAGATTCTTAGATTTTATCCACGGTAAAAGTAAAAACCTTGAATTATTTACTACCAAATGGAGATTTTGCTCTCGAACCTGACGACTCCAACCTATAAATTCTTCTCTCGCTTGAACGTTCCAGGCAGAGGCACTAAATCCTAATGCCCCTAGTGTGCCATAACTGCTATTTATCAGATAGCGAAGTTGAGACCCAACTAACTTTTTGTATCCTAAATAATGCCAACGATGAATCATCTCATTCCATATTTGAGATTGTTTCGGGGTTCTTACTATATCCAGACTCAGTTCCTGGATCTTTCCGGCTGGTAGATTGATAGATGGTTCTCCTTCTTTCAGCCTATTGCAATGTTTGTACTGTTTACCGTTACCGTTTCGTCTCAACGCAGGAGGTAACTTAAACCACTTGTCCCTCTCCATACGCAGTAATGCAACTCGACAACTCATGTCTTTCAGCTTACCATCCACTTTTAGCCATTGAAAATGTTCACATATTTTCTCAGAAATAGCCGTCCTCCCCAGTCCACTTGTCTTAACTATCTTACAAATAACTTCCATCTCCTCCATGGTAAAGTCACGTCCACAATAGCGAACTGTGTTAATTTGCTCAGTATCTTTGAGGATATGTCTGTTCCTGGCCTGACGTCTATCTTCCGTCTTCATGAAAAACTTTCTAAAAAACCTATCTGTTCATTTATTAATCCAAAAGTAGTCCTGCGATGTCGCTTCTGTTTTAGAAGTCCCTTGGGAAGACTATTTGTTAATTCTTCAATAAGCGCTGAAACCTTATCCTTCACTATGGCTTGACAGATACGGCCTTTTCTTTGCAACCATTGAATTAACTTTACCGCACTTACCTCTCGGCCCAAGGTGCCACTACAATACCAGGCACTCAGCGCATATATCTGCGTAACGATATTTATCATTATCAAACGGCCGTATAGAAGACAGCGAATCCTTTCACTACGGGTCCCTTGCATTACATCAATTTGGAATAACTGCTTCCATTGCTTAAATATCAATTCAATCTGCCACCTGATTCGGTATATTGTGCCTACTATTTCAGGCGACCAGATTTCAGCGACTACATTGGTAATGTAGAAACTATAATCTAACCATTCTAAATACTCTTGGGTTAGAGTTCTTCCTTTTTTTTGTGCCGATCTCCTCGCTTTACGCCTACGTTCATTTATTAGCTCCTCTGGTACACGATAAGTTATTAAGCGACAACCTACCCTTTCTTCTCCAAGGTAAACTTTCATATCCATAAAGCCACTATCGGCTATTCGGTTTCTTACATATGAGGTAAGGTCTATGGGTTCTGCATGTGACTCACAACTTAAATATACGTTGACACTCTTGAACAACCGACTTAAATAATACGCTTTCTTATCCTCAATGCTCTCTAATACGGAAAGATCAAAGTACCCTAAGTCCCTGATTATTAAATCTCTCTCTTGAATGTGGCTCACTACAGTTGCTCCATTTTTCTGATCTGCATAAGTACCTTCTGTAATGGTAACTTCTTTTAACACATGATTTATGGCCTCATATAATAAATCTATCTTTAAGGCTGATTTACTTGCACTGCCGCCTACTCCACTGAATTCTTCCGACAAATGCTCATTGAGTGCAATTTGAGTACTATCTTGGAGGTACACATTTGAAAATAGTTTTAATACCTCTAAAGGTATCTTCTCCAGTTTTGGTCTTAGTTGATTTTTGTATATGCCTTCTAATACTTTTTCTAAAAATGCCACAGCATGATCACTGTTTATTTTTTCGCTCAATGCTTGTGGGCTAATATCTGCATGGGAAGACTTTCCTCTAAGCATATCACACAAGCCTTCTAATGAAATTGATATTTGACCAAGATGATCTACAGTCATCAATTCAAGAAAATCCCTACCGGATACTTTGTTGGTTGAGCGTTGGACAAAAAATGTCTCCCGTGCAATCTTGTCCAGATTGTCATCTTCTAAACACTTTATATGTTCTTCCGCAAGATTTTGTACTTCTTTAAGATCAGACACGTTATTTTTAGTTTCTAGGAATTATAAAGAAAATTTATTAAACAATATTTCCTTTATACAAGAAAAATATCTCTGTGTCCCGCAAAAAATAAATCTTTTTTCTAGATTACTCTGGATGCTCATTTTTTAGCAAAAGTTAGGTTGATGCGTATGACGTCCACCCCTCTCCCATCCTTCTCAAGGAGTGGATT
>JAAEPI010000307.1 GCA_024232835.1 Cytophagales bacterium | reverse complement strand
ATGCTTACTTTGTCCGTTTTGCTTTTGATGCATCATAGAAATAACACATTAGCTATACATAGTTAGCAATGCCATGTAATTATTCTCGCCATCTTGAAGCACCCAAAGATTACCGTCCCCATCAAAAGCCAGGTTGTCATTCCCAAATCCCCAATTCGTATTTGATATGCCGTTCTTATGGGGAATGTTATAAGAAGTGTTGCCAACGTAGGTCTCCATTTGTGATACCGTAGTGCCAGTTAAGGGGTCTGAATCTAGAAACCGATAAACGCTATTTTCTCCTTTGACCGCAAAATACACCCAGCCAGACGGCCCTATTTCCACATCCTCAATTCCTTTGAACATGGTGGCGCCAGCGTCTGAGCTTTGAGCCAATGTGCTGTTTCGTTCGGCTGGCGTTGAATTGTTGAGTGGCATCCAATTCCCTGATCCATTTTTTGAACCCTTGTAAACGTAAAGAATACCATCGCTTAAATCTTGAGCATAATCAGCGACAAACTTGTACAAGTACCCAGGATTAGAATCCGCCCCTTCATAGACGGTTCGTTGATTCATATGAACAATAACTTTTTCATGTTTGAAATTGCCTAATGCCCATCTCTTGTCAATGACCGTTTTAGTTGCTGGGTTTATTTCCACACACCATCCCAGATCGTTGTAGCCATCACTATTTGAATCTAGAGTAGAAATCCACTCTTCACAGGTGACGATCGTATTCCAGAGGGTCACGGAACCTGAGCAATTTCTGGCGGTTTCAGCCACTCCACTGAAATCAATCGCCTGAGACAAAGAAGTCTCCCAAAGCTTTGTCGAGGAGTTGAAATTAATATCCAGAATCGTGACTCCTCCTGGAGTGGCTTCCGAATTGATGCTTAAATAGCCATTTGTGCTACTCCCTGCGATGGGCACGTAACCTGCAAAATCATTATTACTTGGAAGCAAACCACCTGCTGAAAGGGCATCACCAGATTCAATTATTTTTTGAAAAATGTGAGTTGAAGGAAGTATGAAATCTGGGCTCTGTGGTAGAGGTTCAACGGAAATGAAATCACCAATCTTTTCCTGAGCAAACAAGTTGCTACTTATTAGAAAAAAAAATAGATACTTCAAGCTCATGTCTATTGCCTATTAATTATACTCCAATGTCTTCATTCCACAATTCGGGATTTTTTTGTATGAAAGTGTTCATCATTTCTTTGCATTCAACATTATCTGCCACCACAATCTCCACACCTCGCTGTTTTAGGAGTTCTTCTTCTCCAAGAAATGTCAGATTCTCGCCAATGATCACTTTTGGGATTCCATAAAGAAGGATCGCTCCAGTACACATGGGACAAGGGGAGAGTGTCGTATAAAGCACGCAGTTTTTATAGACCTCTGCTGATTGTCGGCCTGTATTTTCGAATGCATCCATTTCTCCATGTAGAACCACGCTCCCCTTTTGTATTCTACGATTGTGGCCTTTACCTAAAATTTTGCCATCATGGACAATCACTGATCCAATAGGAATGCCTCCTTCTTCAAGACCCTGCTTGGCTTCATTAATTGCTTCTTGTAAGAATTTGTCCATGATCGATTGTTTTTTCAAGTTAAATATCGCACTTATTTCTTTTTTCCGGTAGTAATTTTGAGTGAACCCAAAGTCCTTATGATCGTATTGAAGATTTGGATATGATATTACAAAACCCGAGTGCTCTTTGGGGATTTCTTTTACTTGCAATTCCGATCATCGTTCATCTCTTTGATTTCAGAAGGATTAAGCGAATTGAATTTTCTAATGTCGCATTTCTTCAAACCATTCAAAAACAGAATACGCCCAGAAGGCGACTGAAGGATTTGTTGATATTGTTATCCAGACTTTTAGCTTTTGGCTTTCTGATTCTTGCGTTTGCTCGACCAACAGTAACTTCTGAAAGCAATGCATTTTCAGCAATTGATAACTTATTGGTAATTGATAACACAAGAAGCATGGCCAGCAAATGCGCAGACTTCACTTGTCTGGAAGCTGCGAAAATGGCGAGTATCGAAGTAGCTAAATCGTTCGGTCAGGGGCAATATTTCTATAATGGGGCGCACAGATTCAGACAGTTTATTAGCTCAGAAGAACTGGCTCAGCAGTTAGCTCCTTTGGAGTTTAGTAGAGAAAATTTCTCGCTTGATTTTGAAAGAGATATTCTATCCAGAAGCCAGATTACAATAGTTTCAGACTTCCAGCCAGAAGTTATTGATGAATTACTAGAGGTGGCAGCCGATTCGATTCCTATCCTCCTAATTCCTATCCAATCAAGTGCTGATCAGAATTTGTATGTTGACTCGGTGTTTCTCCAAAACCCATTTTCGATAGGGGATAACATACGAACAATCGCGGTGGAGGTAGCAAATAGTGGAACGAATGAGGCCGAAAATGTGCTTATCAGAATTTTTAATGACCGCAATCAGCTCAGCTCTGCGGCAGTGACGATTGGAGCCAATGAGTCCAGAACTGTAAGGTTTGAGATTGAGAATTCTCCCAACCCCATCTATCGAGTAGAAGTAGAAGACTATGAAATGGATTTTGATAATGACTATTATTTTACGATCCCAAGATTTGAACCAATTAGGATTGCAGTTCTTGGAGATAAGAAAAATAGGCCGATAGAGGCAATTTTTGAAAATAGTGAATTTTTTGATTTAGGGGT
>JAAEPI010000306.1 GCA_024232835.1 Cytophagales bacterium | reverse complement strand
GAACAATTTGAGTAGAAGATTAGACAAGAATCTTTAAACCAAACAGAATATGAGATTTCCATCATTATTTCGTCTCCCTTCAAATCAACAATTTGAGATTAAGCCAAGGTATTATGATCCTGTAAAGGAATTTGTGGATCAAAGGCGTAGTTTGGTCAAGGGAGAAAAAGGAAATGGTGAGCTTTCTCGTATTTCTTTCGAACGACGAAAAACTTCAGTCGGCATGGGGACTTCCCTTTTGCAGTTGATTATTGCCTTGGTACTTGGGTCTGCCGTGGTAGGTTGGTTGTTTTTTGGAAATGACATTCTATATTTCGGACTTATTCTAGTGCCTGTTTATTTCTATTTCCGATTCAGAAAAAAATAAATGCAAGACATCATTCAATTATTGCCTGACAGCATCGCAAACCAAATTGCTGCTGGGGAGGTCGTTCAGCGACCCGCCTCTGCTGTGAAGGAAATGTTGGAGAATAGTGTGGATGCAGGTGCCACAATTATTAATGTAGTTGTGAAGGATGCCGGTAAAGGAATGATTCAGGTCATAGATAACGGAAGAGGGATGAGCGTGACAGATGCGCGCATGAGTTTTGAAAGACATGCTACTTCTAAGATTCGCACTTTTGATGATTTGCTGAAGATTCAAACTAAGGGATTCCGAGGTGAAGCTCTGGCTTCTATAGCCGCAGTGGCTCAGGTGGAATTAAAATCTCGGAGGGAGGAGGACGAACTGGGAACACAAATAAGCATCGAAGCATCGGAGGTTAAAAAGCAAGAACCGACTCAGACAAGTCAAGGCACATCCATTTGTGTGAAAAATCTTTTTTACAACGTACCTGCCCGGCGAAATTTCTTAAAATCCAATCCTGTTGAGTTTCGCCATATTTCCGATGAATTTCACCGGGTGGCTTTGGCCCATCCATCTATTGCTTTTCAGCTAAAGCATAATGATCTGGATATTTATCAACTGGATGAGGGCAAGCTAAGCAAACGAATTGTTCAACTATTTGGAAAGAAATATCACGAACAATTGATTGCATGTGAGGAAGAATTGGCCGATGTATTGGTAACTGGCTATGTTGGAAAACCTGAGCACGCAAAAAAGACTCGCGGAGAGCAGTATTTTTTCATTAATCACCGATATATAAAAAATCCATACCTCAACCATGCTGTAAGCAAGGCTTATGAAGGCTTGCTGAAAGAAGACTATTTCCCCTTCTATGTATTAAATATTGAGATGGATCCGATGCAGGTAGATGTCAACGTGCACCCAACTAAGACTGAGGTCAAATTTGCGGATGATCGTACACTCTACGGAGTTATTCAATCAGCGGTAAGGCAAGCACTCGCAGCATTCAATGTCACCCCGTCTCTTGATTTTTCTACCGACATCAACTTTGAGCATTTTACTCAGAAACGTTCCGATCGGTTTGATTCTGCCAAAGACCGTGCCTATGGGAATTTCCAAACCATAGATTCAAACAAAGGAGTGGAGCATTGGGAGAAGCTGTATCAGGATGCGGATGAAGAAGAGCAGCGAATGATTGAGCAAGCCACAAAGGAAGGGGCGGGACGGACAGAATCCGTTCGATTCGAAAGCTCATTGCTGCCTGAGGAAAGCACATTTTCTAAGCAAAAGAGCTATCAATTACATGATGCTTACTTGCTACGACAAGTAAAATCAGGCATGGTGCTATTAGACAAAGAAGCCGCTCTGGAAAGAATATTTTTTGAGAAAATTGACAATACAACATCTGGAGCTTCACAATCAAGCTTGTTTCCTCAGCAGATAGGGCTGAATGGCCCTGATTACGTACTAGTGATGGAGCTCAAGGAGGAGATTGAATCCTTAGGTTTTAGATTTGAAACGATGGGCGAACAAATGATTGTGATTCAAGGGGTTCCTGCAGATTTGGCTCCTTGCAATGAGAAAGAAATCTTCGAGGGGTTGATTGAGCAGTTCAAGGACAATGCGAAGAATCTGGAGCTACCGAGACGTGAAAGTCTGAATCGTGCATTGGCAAAGCGAATAGCGACTACTCGATGTAAGCAGCTCGGTGAAGAGGAGGCCGATCACCTGATCGACCAACTTTTTGCGTGTAATCAACCAAATTATACGCCCGAGGGGAAACCTACATACGTTTTAATTAGTTTAGACAAAATAAATAGTTGGTTTCATAAGTAAATTTACCAATGCATCAGACACTAAAGAATAAGGCGAGTGAGATTGCAACGATTTGTCAATCGCTGAATGTTGAACGATTGTATGCGTTTGGATCAGTTGTTGCCGACGACTTTTCTGAGGATAGTGATGTGGACTTTTTGCTTTCCTTTCAGGAAGGGATGTCCATTGAGGATTACACTGAAAATTATTTTTCAATGCAGTATGCATTTCGTCGATTGCTTCAAAGAGATGTGGATATCGTCACTGAGCGATCCTTATCTAATCCTTATTTTATTGATAGCATTAATAAAACGAAGGAATTGATTTATGAAGCATGATGTTAAAAAATATCTTTTTGACATCAAAATATCCATTGAATCTATCAGTGAGTATATCGGTGAAGAAAAAGATTTCAAATCATATTTGAAAAACAAGCTTTTGCGCAGGGCAGTAGAACGAGAAATTGAGATCATTGGTGAGGCAATGAAACAAGTTTTATCAATTGAACCTCAAATAGGAATTGAAAGTGCAAGAAAAATTGTTGACACGAGAAACTGGGTGATCCACAGTTATGACACAGTGGATGACGTGATTATTTGGGGAATAGTGAGCAAACACTTACCAAAACTTGAAATAGAAATAAAAGATATTCTTGAAAATGAATAGTGCCAAAATGTATTGCAGGAAATCAATTCATAAATAAATGTTCAGACTCACTCCTACGGTAAAAGTCATCCTGATTGTCAACTTTGGCATTCTAATTTTGACCTCTTTTCTTAACCTACCACTTAATGACATCTTCGGGATGCGGGTAGTATTCTCTGATGATTTCGCCATCTATCAGCCTTTCACTTATATGTGGCTACATGCGGGTTTTGGACATATTCTCGGCAATATGCTTGCGGTTTTTTTCTTTGGCCCCATGCTGGAGCAGACCTGGGGGAGTAAGCGATTTCTCCAGTTTTATCTGATAGTGGGGGTAGGAGCAGGTGTGCTTTTTGGTGTAGCAGATTTTGTGGAAAAATATCCTCTTAAGAAAGACACAGAAGCTTATGTGGCCAACCCGAATGCGGATGATTTTTATAATTTCATTCTTACGCATGATGTCCGATCTTATGGGGCTAATGACTGGTTTGAGGGAGTTTATTCTTTTTCTGAAAGATTTTCCGAAAATTCAGGTAGCTCCAGTTTGAAGCAGCAGAGCGTATTATATGTTAAAGAAATTTATCATTTTAGGACAGATATACCCATGGTGGGTGCCTCTGGAGCCGTGTTCGGAATATTGCTAGCTTTTGCCATGATGTTTCCCAACACCATGATTTACATCTACATGCTATTTCCGGTAAAGGCGAAGTACCTTGTACTATTTTATGGGTTGTATGAATTATATTCAGAAATGAATCGGGTGCCCGGGGATAACATTGCTCATTTGGCGCACCTTGGCGGAATGTTAGTGGCCTTTATTTTGTTGAAGGTCTGGGATATGAACAGGACAAGACTTTACTAGTTATGTTTGAAAGCATAAAAGACGATTTTACTCACGTTTGGACCAAGCCAAATAATGCGGTGGCTCAGATCATTTTGATTAATGCAATCGTTTTTGTCATCACTGCACTAATCACATTCATTACTGAATTTTCTGTCAGATCCTGGCTCGGATTACCATCTAACCTGACGATACTTCCAGGTAAAATCTGGACAATATTCACTTACATGTTTGTTCATGATGGGCTAGGTCATATTTTTTGGAATATGCTCGCATTTTATTGGTTTGGCAAAATCATTCAAGAATTTCTGGGAAGTAATAAGGTAATCAGCTTATTTGTAATTGGTGGATTGTTTGGAGCTTTGTTCTATCTTCTGGCCTACAACATGTTTCCAGCTTTTAGCGAAGCAGCTCAGATCGGCAACTTGGTTGGGGCAAGTGCAGGGGTGTTTGCAGTTGTGGTGGGATCGGCGGTATTTATGCCTAATTATACTTTATACCTTCTTCTAGTTGGACCCGTCAAAATCAAGTATATCGCTTTGGTCTATGTTTTTCTGTTCATCATCGGGACAAGAGGAATGAATGCAGGGGGAGAATTTGCCCACTTAGGTGGAGCAGCTGCTGGATGGCTCTATATCTCGCAAATCAAAAGAGGCTCAGACATAGGGGCATGGGTCATCAGTGTACTGGATTTTTTTAAAGCCCTGTTCAGCCCTCAGCCAAAGATCAAAGTCACGCATCGATCAAAATCAAGAAAGAAAGAAAAAGTCAAAGTATCAGGATCAATTCGCTCGGATGGCACATCGCAGGATGAGATTGATGCGATCCTTGATAAAATCTCACATTCTGGATACGAAAGTCTGAGTAAGGATGAGAAACAGAAACTTTTTAACGCAAGTGGTGGGCAAAAGTAGTCTAGCCAAAATGAGGCTATCTTTGGGACTGACTATTTGAATTTGGCTTCCCATGCTCCAGAAAAAAGCAGATCGTAAAACAGTTCTTTACATACTCGCAACAATCGGACTGTTCCTCTTTCTGTGGGAGAGTGTTGAATTTTATTGGCCACTATATATAGTCTACCTGTTTTTGTCTGTGGCTATTTCTGTAATCATTCATAATCACATTCATAATCCTATTTGGAAAAACAGGAGAATGAATCAACTGACGGATCATATTCTGACCATATTTTATGGATTCCCAGTATTCGGATGGATTCCCACCCACGTAAAGAATCATCATGTGCATGGGAACCGGTCACATGACTATACCAAGACGTATTGGATATCTGAAAAAAACAACCTGCTTACTTTGGTGAGTTACCCTTCCATAAGTGGCTACCACCAAAATAGTGCGATCGGTCGTTTTCTGATGGAGGTGTATCGAAAGAATCGAAAAAAATTCTACGTGTATCTGGCACAGATAATTACGTTGGTTGTTTGGGTTGGTGTAGCATTCTATTTGGACTGGCAAAAGGCATTGATATATGTCATTATACCTCAGCAAGTGTCGCTCTTCTTCGTGCTTGTTTTTAATTATGTGCAGCACGTGCATGCCGACGAGGAGTCAGAGTTTAATCATTCCCGAAATATCATGGGGTCATTAAATTTCTTTCTCTTCAATAATGGGCTACACACCATTCATCATTTGTATCCTGGTCTGCACTGGAGTAAAGTGCCACCAAAACATCAAGAGATTGATCACCTCATCCACGATCAGCTGAAAGAACCTAACTTGATTTGGTACTTCATCAGGGTGTACTTGCTAGGAATATTTTTTCGATCAGCGCGAACGAGAAATTTTCGACGAGAACGGCTTGAAGGGAAACCCCAGATCAATGCTTAGGTCCATAGCCGATATCCGCACACTTTCGTTCGTGTTTTCATACTTCCTTTTCACGGCATTGGCTTGGTTATATTTTGACAAAATGACTTCATTGGTACAAGGTGTGGTGGTTGCCGGACTTTGTGTTTCTTCCTTCCTCTGTGCGGTGATCGTTCATAATGTTATTCATGTGCCCATTTTCAGAAATCGAAGGATAAATGCCGTTTTTCAGATTATCCTCACACTGACCTAAGGGCATTCGGTAAGTGTGTTCGTTGCAGGACACAATCTGAGTCATCACAAGAATTTGGCAAGCCTGAAAGACATAGCGAGGACCTCCAAGATGCGCTTCAAATGGAATTTATTGAACCAACTTCTTTTTTTCTTCTGGACTATTCCCAGTGTGTTGCGAACAGAAAGTAGCTGGTCAAAAAAAATGTTAAAGGAGCGACCAAGATGGTTTTTTCAATATTCGCTAGAATTGGTCATTTTGTATGGAGTGAAAATTGGACTACTGTTCGTTGATTGGCAGGCGGCATTGATATTGGTTTTTGTCCCTCACTTCTATGCCCAATGGGGTATTGTGGGCACCAACTATTGGCAGCATGATGGGTGTGACATGAGCCATGCTCAAAATCACTCCCGCAACTTTACCAATCCGGTGTTGAACTTCTTTTTTTTCAACAATGGATTTCATGGGCTTCATCACAAGCACCCGACCATGCATTGGAGTGAACTACCAAAAATTTATGAAGAGGAATGGCGACCCCATTTGCATCCTAATTTAGATCGAAAATCCCTTGCTGTGTATTTGTGGGAGTCGTGCATTTATCCAGGGAAGAGGTTGGATTATTCAGGTAACCCCGTAGTGCTACCAACGGCTGATAAGGACAAAGATCAGAGCTGGGTACCAGCTGTTGTTCTGGCCGAACACAAAGAAGACATGGGAGCAATTAGCTAATAGGTGATGCAACATAAAGGGGTAGAGGGTCGTCCTTTTAAATTTATTTTCACTCATGAGGAGGCCGCTCTTGATTCTATCGAATCAGAAGTGGCCAATCATCCCAAGGTTGAGAGGGCTTTTCAGGATGAGGGGTTTTGGTATTCTAATGGAGAAACAGGCCGGCGTGGTTCTCTATGCATGTGATTTGCAAACGAGAAGACGCAGAGGAACTTCAAGATTTCATAAGGGAAAGGCTAAAGGAAAAGAGCTATTCTCATAACCTCACAAATTTTGTAGGTAGCAATAACTAGAAGCTTAGTTGAAAGAGTGATCAATCCAGCTAAACTTTTACTTTTGCGTTCTCATAATTATTGGTCTAAAAATCATGGATGTAAAGCGAATTCCTCTACACGATATACATAAAAATCTTGGTGCGAAAATGATGCCGTTTGCTGGCTTTGAAATGCCCGTTCGATACAGCTCGGACAAAGAAGAACACTTCTGTGTTCGAGATGGTGTTGGCGTATTTGATGTGTCGCACATGGGGGAGTTTATGGTGCGTGGAGCTGGTGCCTTGGATTTGATCCAGAAGGTCACTAGCAATGACGCGAGCAAAATTGTAGATGATCAGGCTCAATATTCATGTCTGCCAAATGATACCGGGGGGATTGTGGATGACTTGATTGTGTATCGAATGGGGGAGGAAGAATACATGCTGGTGGTGAACGCCTCCAACATTGAGAAGGATTGGAATTGGATTCAATCAAAGAACACTGATGGTGTCGAGATGGAGGATGTCTCCGATGATATTGTATTGCTGGCTGTTCAAGGCCCTAAAGCTGCAGAGACCCTTCAGAAGCTTACAGAAGTAGATTTATCGAGTGTTGGCTTTTACAAATTCACAAAGGGCATGTTAGCTGGAGCAGAGATGATCATTTCCGGAACTGGATATACAGGCTCGGGAGGATTTGAATTGTACATTCCTAAGGAACATGGAATTACCGTTTGGGAAAAGGTCTTTGAGGCTGGCGCTGAGTTCGACATCAAGCCGATTGGCTTAGGGGCTAGGGACACCTTGAGACTGGAGAAAGGTTTTTGCCTGTATGGAAATGACATTACCGATACAACCTCTCCGCTTGAAGCTGGGCTAGGTTGGATCACCAAATTCACCAAGGAGTTTACAAATTCTGAAAATCTAAAAAAGCAAAAGGAGGAAGGCGTGACTCGAAAATTGGTTGGATTTGAAATGAAAGAAAAGGGCATCCCCAGACAAGGATATAAACTCCTGAATGATGAGGGGGAGGAAATAGGTGAAGTAACTTCCGGCACCATATCTCCATGCTTGGAGAAAGGAGTGGGGATGGGTTATGTAAAAAAGGAATTTGCAACGGTAGATATCGAAATCAAGGTGGAAGTACGAAATAAGCAACTGGGTGCCAGAGTTGTGAGGCCCCCATTTGTAAAATGAATAGCATAGAAGTTTGCCTCACCCCTGATCTGATCCATCAGCATGAGCTGGCTGGTAAGATCGTGGTGGTTGTGGATATATTCCGTGCCACTTCGTGCATTGTTACAGGATTAGCAAACGGTGTAGCGGCCATCAAACCAGTCGGTGAAATAGACGAAGCGCTTGAACTTGGGAAGCAAGGTTATGCAATGGCTGGCGAACGGGGAGGAAAGAAAGTAGATGGTTTCGATATGGGCAATTCGCCATTCGAATACATGGGAAAAGAATTAGTTGGCAAAAAAGTGGCTATTTCTACTACGAATGGATCAAAAGCCATTTTGAAGTCTGATGGTGCTCAAGAAATCTTAGTTGGAGCTTTTTTGAATTTGAAAGCCACCGTTGGATACCTGTTAGATGCTAGCAGATCTATTGTCATCCTTTGCGCGGGTTGGAAGGGTACGGTGAATATTGAGGACACCCTATATGCCGGAGCATTGATTGATGAGTTGGCTGAAGAAATGGAAACAAGTGGCGATTCGGCAGTTTTGGCACACCAGCTTTTTGTTGGGAATCATGAAAATACAGAAGCGATAGCTGGGGAGTCGAGTCATGCCAAGCGCTTAGCTGGATTTGGAGTAGAGAAGGATTTGGTGTTTTGCATGACGGAGAATGAGTACAATATTGTAGTTAAACTGGAAGGCGATCATTTAGTCTCGTAACTTCTTATTCTCCAGGTGTCTGGTTGCATCTCGAGTACTTTTCTTCTCCAATTTTTTTTGAAAAGCATCAGTCAGGTTCACACCTGTCTGATTGGCGATGCATATGAGTACCCACATCACATCGGCTATTTCATCACCTAATTCTCTGTTTTTATCTGTTTCTTTAAAAGACTGGTCGCCATATTGCCGCGACATCAGCCGAGCCAGTTCGCCCACCTCTTCTGTGAGCACTGCCATGTTGGTGAGTTCGCCGAAGTAGCGTACACCTGTGGTTTTTATCCAGTCATCTACAGTTTTCTGAACTTCCTCGAGTGTCATTAATTAGTTGCTTCTGAAGTTAATCATATGACCCGAAAATAGTGGTACGTAATTTTCATAGTAAAAACAATCATCCCGTTCGAAATAGGCTGCATTCAGAACACTCACCTCTTTTACCATCTCACCTCCAATTATAAATCCACATACTTTATACAGAATATCACTCAGGATTGAACCCTCATCAATAATCTGTACACGAGGGTTTCTATCTATATTACCAACCTTCATATCGACAGAATACATATTTTCTCTCTCAAGTGAACAAACCTAAAGGTCAGCACTGAAACAATTGGGAGTTCTAGTAGGTGGCGCATGGTAGTTTTTTACTTCAAGGTAAACATTTCTTGAAAAAGGATTAAACCATTAACTCTTGTTTTCGTGAAAAGAGAAAAATAATAAAACACATATGAAACAACTTATCAGAATGACTACAGTAGTGGTGGCGGCTTTATTTTTTATAGCTGAGAATACGTATGCCCAAAGTAAAAGCAGTCGCCCGAGCCCGCCTGATCAGGTGAGTGCATCTATCGGTAACGCCAAGGTGACCATTGATTACAGCCAGCCTAGTGCAAAGGGTAGAGATATCTTTGGAGGATTGGTGCCTTACGGCAAGGTTTGGAGGACTGGGGCCAATGAAAACACCTGGATTGAGGTAACAACCGATGTAACCATTCAGGGGAAGAAGCTTGCCAAAGGGAAGTATGGATTATTTTCGATTCCTGGAAAGGATGAATGGACAATTATTTTTAATTCTGTGTCTAATGAGTGGGGAGATTATGCATACAGTGCGTCAAATGATGTATTACGGGTGAAAGCTAAATCTTCCAAGACAAAAGCGACAGAAAAATTCACGATTTCGATTTCTGGTAGTACGGTTACACTTGCCTGGGATGAGACAAAAGTAGAATTTGAAATTAAGGGTTAATCGCTCTTTAAAATAAGATTATTGACCCTGTCGAAGATTATCGGCAGGGTTTTTCATGTCTGAGAGCTTTTTGGTGAATACCCGAGCTCCATCAAAGTTCAGGTGATCAAAATCTTTAAAAGCGGAATTTTCCAAGGGCTGGTCAATAAAATCTAGTATTGGGATACCCTGTTTGGTGAGGTCAGATTTCATTTTAACAAAATAATCTTTTATCTCCATAGGCACTTTTTCCCGATAGGCTTCATGAAGTGGAGCGGCAACCAAAGTGAGGATTATTTCTTCCTTTTAGCCAGCTGAATAATGGAGTCCAGATAGGGCTTGGCGTAGATTGAGATTCTGGCGTAATGGCCTTCAGGGTAGAAGTGTTTGTTTATTGTTTTGGTTAAATCTGCTTTTCAATTCCAGATTTATGCTTTTCAAAGCCACCCAAATACTTGCTATCGAAAAAATTTGGGTACAGAGCCAGCTCACGAATGAACGTATGATAGAATTTTGTGTCATTGATTTCTATTTGTTCTGGAAGATCAAGAGGTAGAATCTCATAATAGCGAATGAACTGACTTTTGGCTCGACTCCCAATTAACCGAAGTTCTTGATAGCCGGAAAAATTATTATAGGAAAAACTGAGAAGTACTTCTTTCACTTGAGGGTTTTCCCGAATCAATTTTTTGAGTTTGTAGAAGGTCATAACGTATGACTCAACTCCTGAGCAAACGTAAGAAGATTGCGGTAATCCAACTGGGTCAATGGCCGTTTTCAGATGAGAATCTCCCATAATCAAAATACTTCCATCGAGATTGGCAGGATCAGTAGGGCGATGATAATTGATCAGGAAATTGATTGTGAAAAACAGGCCAACCAACCCGATGAAAATGAAAATATTTTTAATGAAGAGCGCCATTCTAGAATTGAAAATAAATGCCTGCTCTTCACCGAAGAAGAAGAGTATCAGCCAAATGAGCAACCCATATAGTATCTACCTGAGCCATTTGGGCACGTCTTTCCTAAAGTCAAGCCCAAAATTTCTTTTTCTCATTGTCCACTCCCATACCAGCATTATTGCGGCCAAGGGGAGGTAATCTCCTCCGTACCATTTACCTCCTTTAAAGGAGAAAATTCTGGCAAGGTAGTCAAATGCATGAGCCATGCTCTCTGCTTTATAAAAGATCCAAGCAAGTACGGTAAGGGAAAACGTTAAGAGGATACTTGAAAAATTCCTTGCATCAGGCCAAAAATTATCGACATGATCTAGGTTCTTACGATTTCTTTTCATCAAAATAATGGGCACAAAACACAAGGCATTCAGCCCTCCCCATGCAATGAATGTCCAATTGGCTCCATCCAAAATCCGCTGACCAAGAAAGTGATAAAGACGTTGATTACTGTGCCACTGCTCCCTCCCAAGGGGATGTACACATAGTCTCGAAACCAACTGGAAAGAGAAATATTCCATCGTCTCCAGAATTCGGCAATATCTCTTGAAAATACGGATACCAGAAATTGGTCATCAAATTGAAACCGAATAATTTGGCTGTCCCAATTGCAATATCTGATTATCCAGAAAAATCCCCATAAATCTGAAATGTAAAGCAGAGTGCCCCAATCAATAAGGTGGCCGTACCGTATTCACCATAGTTGTTGAAAATGTCATTTGCAAAAATGGCACATGTGTCGGCGATTACTATTTTCTTGAATAGTCCCATAAGATTTGGCGCATGCCATCTCGACCATTTTGATAGGAGAATTCTCTTTTCTTAAAAAATTGAGGAAGGAGTTGTGTGGCTCTTTCAATCGGGCCTGCTACCAACTGGGGGAAGAAGCTTACATAAACCATGAATCCAACAAAATCTCGTGTAGGCTCCACTTGCTTTCTGTAGATGTCTATCGTATAACATCAGCGATTGGAAGGTGTAGAAGCTAATGCCTACTGGCAAAATGATGGATATCGTATATACATCAGGTGTCTGTCCAAAGAACCGGAAGGCTTTCACGAAGTTGTCAACAAAGAAATTGTAATACTTAAAGAAACCTAAGAGGCCTAGATTCACGGTGAGACTGAGTCCGAGCCAGGCTTTTCGGGATTTCTCGTTTGCAGAGCTATGGGGCCTTTGTCCGACCAGAAAGTCGATAATCGAACTGAATGCAATAAGTGCCAAAAAACGATAATCCCACCAACCGTAAAAAACATAGCTGGCGATGAGTAAGAAAAAATTTTGCATTTTTATTCTCTCACTCCCAATCAGCCAATAGATCGCAAAAACGACCAGAAGGAAAATAACAAATTCTAGGGAATTGAAGAGCACAGCGTATCAAATAATATTCAGCAATTGTTCTTTGATTTTTTCCAATTCATCCTTCATTTCCACTACTAGTTGCTGGACATCCGCATCATTGGCTTTGGACCCGATAGTATTGATTTCTCGCCCAATTTCTTGGGATATGAAGCCAAGTTTCTTGCCTTGAGAATCTGCCATACTCATGACTTCAAGAAAGTATTCGAGATGTCTTTGAAGTCTGACTTTCTCCTCCGTAATGTCGATTTTTTCAATGTAATAAATGAGCTCTTGCTCAAACCTGTTAGGATCTACTTGTGTTTTTGCTCGAATTTCATCCAGATTCTTGTCTAATCTGGATCGGATGTTTTCAATTCGCTTCCCATCTCGCTGCTGTATTTTGTCAAGTTTCTCCTGAATGGTTTCAATGTAGCTTTTAAGCTTTTCTTCAAGCACTGATCCTTCCTTCGCTCTGAAATCATGGCAACTTTCACAAGCACCTATAATGGTCTTCTGAACGACTTGCCAATCAATTAGCTCATCATCCCCCTCTTTTTGCGCCACCACTTCTGGAGAATGCAAGGCTAACCGAAAGAGATCGGGTGGGGTGTCGTTTAGTTCGGAAGCAACTCGCTGATATGTTTTGAAATAGGTGGCTAGCAATTTTTCGTTGATATGCACCGGACGAGCCTGATCATCAGAAAATGAAAACTCGATTAGGACATTAATTTTACCTCGCTTCAGAATTTGGCCAATGTTGTTTCTTATCTCAGTTTCTTTGTCTGAGATTTCTCGAGGAAGCTTTAGGTTAAGGTCTAGAAACTTACTATTGAGGGTTTTCACCTCCACTTTCACATGAAGTCCATTTGAGTCATTTTCGGCTTGACCAAAGCCTGTCATTGAATGTAGCATGGTGCGAATTTACCACTGAATTGGAATTAGCTTTCGCAATGGACGATTTCTATTAAAAATCCACCCCAATGGAAATGTACCAATGTGGGTTTCCTACTTCAAAATCTCTAATCGGACGTGCACGATCAACCTTGAGGTAATATCCGGCTATGGACATCCTAACTCCACCGCCATATCCGGCTAACCAAGGATTTCTGAAATCTTTAAGTCTTGCAGTAAAAGGTGTCCCCGTCTCGATCTTGTCCACCACAAATGCATTTTTCTTTGCGAAAGGTGGTACTCCTGACCAAGCCGATCCAATATCGTAGAAATACGTAAACTGAAAGTTCCTGATGAAATTAGACTTAATTGGTCTGTTGATGAGGTATCTGAAAATTGGGACGCGAAACTCTGCATTGAAAACAAGCACATTGGAGCCAAACATTTCATTGTAGTCGTATCCACGAAGGTTGGTCGCATATTCCAGAAACATGAGATTTGAATTTTCTCTATTGATCGCATCACCTTCGTTAGTTACAGGTCTAATGGGATCATCTTCACCGAAATTTTCTGTTTTATTAAAGATCCAATTGTCCACACCTCCAAGAGCAAATTTGGGTTCATTGTCACCCCAATTTCGTGCGTAAAAAACCCTGCCTGCCAGAGTTATTTCTCTGTGAAGTTTTTGATAGTGACGTAAGTCCACTTTCAACTTGTTGAAAAATAATCCCTTCGCAGAGAGTGGCTGATAGTGCTTATATTCTACCAATGCCCGGCTTCCCTGGAATAAATTGAAACTACGCTCTACAGTATTGTCATAGACCAATGCGAGTCTAACGCCTCCATAATTTATGGTCACATCATTCGGTTGAGTGGGATCTCTACCCAGCACGGCATCCGACTGCAGATTGTTAAATCTGGTTCGAGTGAAGAATGGAGCGGCTGTCCCCCTGAAGTTATGTGTTAGTGGCACGGAGAGGCCGGCTTCAAAATTTGTAAGTAAATACTTCTGTGTTAGCGAATTATCAAATGACTCAATAAGCAGGCCTTTTCTATCAACTCTCAGGTGCAAGTCTGCCCAATAGGGTAAAAACTGATATTCGGCAAAAAGATCAGCTTGACTGAAGTCCTGCAAAACGAATCCTCCTCCTATTAGACGGTGATTTTCCATCATATCGGATACTTCTGTTTGTACCACGTATCCAAAACCTTTCAAAGGGTCATTGGCGAAGGAAATAGTCACATTACCAAAACTGAAACGAGGCTCATATTGAAAGGGCCCTTCTCGGTCAATATTTTTTTGTAGTTTTTGATATGTTGCGAAGAATGAATCTGGTTGATATTCGTCGCGTACTTCATCACTAAATACGAAGTTGTCCGTATCGATATATCCAGGTGGTAAATTGGTTTTTTCAGGATCAATCGACTCTTCTTCAAAGGTAAAATCATCCGGCTCCATTGTGTCAAGAAGATCCGTAGAATCATTTTCTAATTCGATTGTAAAAGCTGTTTCTGCTGCAGTTCGTCTCGTGAATAAAAACTTCGCTTGCTTCACTCTTTGTCGGGGTGTGGGTTTTGTGAAGTTATTCCCCTCTAAATCCAGTGAATCATTATGATACACTTTATGAAAGCCTTTGTCAAGCATCATAAAGGTGATCGCCTCGTCTTCTCCAAAATTCAGGTCATAGTCCTTGATTCCTTTGTCAAATGAGGATACCTGACTGAAGGTAGTATCGAGCATGTTGAATCTATAGAGATTCGTAATTCCCTTCTGGTCGCTTAGGTAGTATATGAAATAGTCATTTTTTGGAATAGGCTTTCTGTCTGTACTATATGTGTTAGTCAGTCTGCGATAGCTCGATTTGGTAGTGTCCAGATCGTATAAAAACAGGTTGAAATTATCCGTCACGTCATTTATGGAAACGTTCTTCACTTGTAGAGAGTCATTCGTTCGATTGGAACTGAATACTATCGCCGCACTTCCCGGAATAAAGACAGGATCCAAATCATCGTATACATCTTTTGTTATTCGCCGTAGCGCATTTCGTCTCATACTGATTAAGTACAAATCATTCTGACCGTCCACATCCCCACTGATAACCGCTAGACGTCCATTGTCATTGAAAGAAAATGACTCAATCTGGCGGAAGCGATTGAGTGGTTTTTGACGTCTTTCATTGGTTTCCAGATTGTAGGTGTCCAGAAATAAATTTCCCCTTCGGAAGACTATCGCTCCCAAAGTTTGGGAGTCCTGCCAGTCGAGTAACGGCATATAGGTGTCTACTTTCTGACCGTTAATACGGTAGCCTCCCCATGCAATTTTTTCTTCTTTGCCGGATTCCAGATCCCTTACATAAATGTAATAGTGTCCATTTTTCACTCTCGCATAAGCAGCTTTATTACCTAAGGGATTTACTCTGACTGTTGTAGTGACAAGAGGGCGCAATTTTTTGTGAGCAATTATCTCTTCTTTAGCAGGAGATTGATACTCCAGTATTACATCTTCTTTTTGCAGTACATAGAAATTTTGCCAGCGGGATAGGAAATTTTTGTAGGAAACACCTAAAGAACCTCCTATGCTCTTTTCTTCTTTTCGAATGATCCGTGTCAAATTCAAAATATTGGAGAGATTACTCTCACCATAATTGCTTGATATAAAATTCCATATCGATTGGCCCACTAGTCCGGATTCAGCGGCATTTACTTTTAACCTTTTTCTGATTCTCTTTCTGCCCAGATAATCTCGAATGTAGTCGTCCATTTCTTCATCCCAACCGTAGGCCAAATACCGAGCGGCTCCATCTATAAACCACTCCGGTAGTGTCAGGAGGTAAGCATTTTGAAAAATTTCTCCAAGACTTCCACCATACATCATATCAGAAATCAATATCCGAGAGAGCTCATAGATAAGGTCTGCCTGAAATTTATGTGCCTGTCCTGGATAGGCCACTTCAGCTTGAAGCTTAACAAAATTCGTTTTCCCACCAATCGTAAAAACATCACCACCAATTCCAATATTGCTTTGCTGCAATTCATGAATTGAGTTGTAAATGAGAATTTTTGGTTTCGTATATGGAGCGTATCCGATCTTATCTGTAAGTTCTGGATATTCTGTTTCAAGAAAATCAACGGCTTCTTGAGCATATTTTTCACCACCTACAGTGTAGTACACATCGAAACTATTGGTACTTATATACGCCCAACCAAAAGCATCATACTGTATTCTGTTTTGACCAAATTCCGTATTAAAATGTTGTGCGTTTGATGACAGGGTGCCAATGAGTAGGGCACCTACAAACCAAAAAATGCTGTGTTTTAAAAACCCTACTGACATCTGCTTCTGTGTGGACTTTCGCTTTACTTTCTATCGAATCAACGAACAATTTAGAGAAATACGGTACTAAAGAAACACCTTTTATTCCAAAACCATTAAAGATACCGACTGCTTTATTTTACACAAGTCATGGTATAAGGAATGGACGTCTTGTTGAATCGGTCTGTCATGGGTAAAAATTGAGACTATTTTTATACAAATTTGCCTGATGCAAATCAAAATTTTCGTTTTTAATCCGTTTTTCCAAAACACATCGGTACTCTCAGATGAATCAGGAAATGCAATTATCATTGATCCTGGATGTTACGAAGAGGCGGAGTTTGTTGAACTCTTTGACTATATCTCCAGCAAAAAACTTAAAGTCCTGGCAATTATCAATACCCACGGTCATATTGATCATGTGTTAGGGAATGCTGTTGTGAAAGAAAAATATATGACGGAATTATGGGTCTCTGAAAATGAAAAAGAGCTTATGATTGCGATCCCCTCTTATGCCTCATCCTATGGATTTGCAGATTACAAAGCTGCAGCTGTAGATCATTGGTTCAAAGAAGGCCCAGTGAAGTTTGGAGATATGGATTTGATTGCGATAGAAGTACCTGGGCACTCGCCAGGTCACATGGCGTTATACCATTCAGCAGATAAGATTCTTATAGCTGGAGATATTCTGTTCAGAGAGAGTATTGGCCGTACTGATTTGCCAGGCGGCAATCATGAAGAACTGCTACGCAACATCAAAGAGAAAGTATACACCTTGCCAAATGATGTTACAGTTTACCCTGGACATGGCCCAGTGACAACTATCGGTCATGAAAAACAATTCAACCCATTCGTGAGAGCATGAAGAAGCATATTCCGAATTTTATAACGTGTTTGAATGTGCTGACGGGAGCAATAGGTATTGCTGTGGTGCTAATCAGTAAAGACCCCACTTGGGCGTTGACTTTTGTAATAGTGGCTGCTTTCTTTGATTTTTTAGATGGTTTGGTTGCCAGAGTACTGAATCTTCAATCTGAATTTGGAAAGCAACTCGATTCTCTTGCTGATTTGATTTCATTTGGAGTTTTGCCAGCATTTGCGTTTCTTGTCTCTATCAATTCTGCCCAATCCTTGGAACTTTTTGATTTCAAATTGCTTAGTCCGTTATCGTATTTTGGTCTCTTGGTTGTGCCATTCTCGGCCTTACGCCTGGCGAAATTCAATCTTGCCACTGATCAGTCAGATGAGTTTAAGGGCTTACCTGTTCCGGCAAATGCACTCATGATTACGACAATTGCTTTTGCACAACCTGATTTTATAGGTGTAGAAGTGTTACTGGTAATTACCGCTGTATCCTGTTTTCTCCTCGTCTCGAATATTCCAATGATAGCTCTGAAGTTTAAGTCATTGGCCTGGAAGGGAAATGAGCTTCGATATTCTCTTCTTATTTTGGAGATTTTATGTCTAATTATCTTTCAACTTTCATTCATTCCGTTTGTAATTCCTACATATATTGTGGTATCTGTCATAGGGAATTCACTTTACAAGACGTTTGTTTCATAGCAATCCATAATTTTGTAGCTATGATGTTCGTTCATCGTTTGATGTGTAGCCGATACCTATTTGCCGTTCTGTTTATCCTGACCGTTCTGTCTGGCAAAGGGCAAAGTGTGTTAGCCACTGGAGAGTGGTACAAGGTAGGAGTCTCCGAGACAGGCATTTACAAACTTGATCGTGATTTTCTTGGCTCTTTAGGGCTGAGTGTGAATTCACTTGATCCTCGAACTATCAAGGTTTATGGGAATGGGGGAGGAGGAATGCTTCCGCAACCAAATGCTGAGCCAAGGGCATTCGATTTGATTGAAAATGCCATAGTAGCAAATGGACAAGATGATGGCTCGCTCGATGCAAATGATTACTTCCTTTTCTATGGGCGATCTCCCGATAAAATGGAATGGACAATAGCAGGCCTTGAGTATGAGCAAAATTTATACTCCGATACCACTTACTATTTTATCACTGTCGGTGGAGATGCTGGTTTGAGAATTACTAATCAAGCCAGCGAAACAATACAGGTTGAAAAACTGCAGCGAAATAGATTCTACTCCAAAAGTCGT
>JAAEPI010000305.1 GCA_024232835.1 Cytophagales bacterium | reverse complement strand
TAACGACACCTATGGTCACCAAGCCGGAGATATGATCATTCGCCAATTTTCCAAGTTGCTGCGGGATCACATTCGCGAGGGCGACTATGCAGTGCGTTGGGGCGGAGAAGAGTTCGTGCTTATTTTCAGACCCATACCCGAAGATCAAGTCAGAAAAGCAATTGAAAGGATCCATAACGCAATCGAACAATTTGAATTTTCTATTGGTCCAAACAAAACGATTCAACTAACCGCTTCTATTGGGTTTTCACAGTTTCCATTCTTTAATGATGATTTTAATCGCTTGAGCTGGGAGCATACTTTGGAAATTGCTGATCAAGCGCTCTATCATGTAAAAACCCACGGCCGCAATGGCTGGGCCACAATCAGACGGACCGAGACCACTCAAGTTAGCCAAGACATCTTATTTACCATCAAAGATTCACTCATAAATGAAGTAATAGATGGCAAACTTGAATTAGAGACCAGCCCTTTAACTCCTGAGCAACAACAATCTAAATCTAACTAACCTGAACTCTGGCTAATAGCCATAATAAAACAAATTAAATCATGCAATTAATCTTAAAAAGATATGCAGTGCTATAGCATGTCACTTATCCAGAATTCAGGTTAACTAGCCCCATAAATGGGATCAGAACAAAGCGCCTTTAAAATAATCAAGATCC
>JAAEPI010000304.1 GCA_024232835.1 Cytophagales bacterium | reverse complement strand
GATTGGAAACTTGCCAATGTTGTACCTGTACATAAGAAGGGTAGCAAAATGTCGGTTGAAAATTACCATCCCATCTCACTGACCAGTCTCAATGAAAACATTTGAACAAATTATAAGAGATGAATTAATGATAAAATGTGAGGCCCACTTGAGTAAACATCAACATGGATTTTTACCCAATAAGTCATGTAACACCCAAATGATAACCTTTGCAGATAGCATTGCCACTGCTATCAATTCTTCCTTGAGAACGGATGTGGTGTATTTCGATTTTGCAAAGGCTTTTGACTCAGTCAATCATGACGTAATTCTGAAAAAGCTAAAGTATAGATTTAAAATTGATGGCACAATGCTCAAGTTCATGGTAAACTACCTTCAAGGCCGTGAGCAGTGTGTCACTATATCTGGCAAAAAATCAATGATGGCCAATGTGAGTTCTGGAGTACCACAGGGATCTATCCTGGGACCATTATTGTTTGTCCTTTTCATAGATGATATGACAGAGGAGATTAGTGATGGAACCGGGATAGCTCTTTATGCAGATGACACCAAAATATGGAGGAAAATATGTAAATGGGAGGATCATGAAATCCTCCAGAGGGATATTAATGCACTACATAGATGGTCAATTAAAAACGAAATGAAATTTCACCCCAAAAAGTGCAAGGTAGTGCCCATTGCACCACCTGACAAAGATATTCAGGATCTGGTCAATAAGATTTTTCCTCTTAGAAGAAAAACATTCTTCTATAAACTAGGTGAAAAAGAGCTTGATTATGTTAATGAAGAAAAAGACCTTGGTGTCATTGTTACTTACAAATTTGCATGGGACCAGCATATAGACATACTTTTCAACAAAGCTAGCTCAAGACTTGGTTTGTTGAACAGAACCATGCACTTTGTTAAATGTCCTAAATGCACAGGAGGGCCTTCTACTTGGCAATTGTGCGTAGCCAATTTGAGCATTGTGTTCAAGTGTGGAGACCCTCCGCCGAAAACTTGATTAACAAAATTGAAAGAATTC
>JAAEPI010000303.1 GCA_024232835.1 Cytophagales bacterium | reverse complement strand
CTAACCAAAGCAAATCAGAAATTTGGTCTTCTTAAACGCACGTGCCACTTTGTAAAAGACATAAAAAGGAGGAGAGCACTATACTTGGCCTTAGTAAGAAGTCAATTTGAACACTGTTCACCAGTCTGGCGTCCTAATGGAAATACAATGTTAGCAAAATTCGAAAATTTTCAGAAAAAGTGCATCAAATGGATTCTCTCTGAAGAAGCACACTCATACACCTCAAACGATGTTTATATTAGGAAGTGCCGTCAGGTAAATCTCCTCCCGCTCTCCTGTAGATTTACAGTTAATGATCTAATACTTTTCCATAAGGCTGTTCACAGATACATTCCGTTAGACA
This sequence comes from Cytophagales bacterium, assembly GCA_024232835.1. GTDB lineage: Bacteria > Bacteroidota > Bacteroidia > Cytophagales > Cyclobacteriaceae > JAAEPI01. The sequence continues at coordinate 323 of JAAEPI010000303.1, read as the reverse complement.
TACCGGAATATCTGACATTATTCAATGGAAATACAAGGCTACGCTCATCCCATCTTGATAATTTAAGTTTTGTTTCTAGTCTCATACCTAAAGCTTCCAATAATACTACCAATTTAGAAAAATCCTTCTTTTACCGCACTCACATGAAATGGAATGAGCTCCCACTAGAGCTTCGTGAAATAAAAAGCATCTCAGAATATAGATCCAAGGTGGAGGCTCATCTCTGGAGTACCATGGTAAGCAATGAGGATGATGCGGCGGGAGTGACATAGGAGGCACTTTCTGGTGTTTTGAATGTCTCCATTATTATATGTTTAATGTGT
>JAAEPI010000302.1 GCA_024232835.1 Cytophagales bacterium | reverse complement strand
CAACAAGGGATTTACGACAAGTACAAAATCAATCCGGAAGAAATTCAATTGATCGAGGCGCATGGTACGGGAACAACATTGGGAGATCCGATTGAGATTGAAGGACTCCATGAATCATTTAAGAAATATACTCAAAAAAAGAATTATTGTGCTATAGGATCTGTCAAGAGCAATATTGGTCATTCTTTAACGGCAGCGGGTGTTGCTGGAGTAATTAAGTTACTTCTGGCGCTGCGGCACAAAAAACTGCCACCAACAATCAATTTTGAAAAGCTTAATGAGCATATTTCTTTAGAAGATAGCCCTTTTTATGTCAACACAGAATGTAAGGATTGGAATGCATCTATAGAAGGAGTTCGTCAAGCAGCCATTAGTTCCTTTGGTCTGAGTGGAACCAATGCTCATGTGGTGATTTCTGAGGCTAAACAACAGACAAATTCATGTTACTTGAATACCCATGCATATACACCGATGATTATCACTCTATCTGCCAAGAATCGATTACAATTAAGTGCTTATGCCAAAAGTTTGCTTGCTTTTCTTGAGAAAAATTCAGCTCTCAACTTAATGGATTTGGCTTATACTTTTCAAGTAGGTCGTCAAGCAATGAATCATCGGCTTGCTATAGTCACTCGCTCTCATGAAGAGTTGAAGCAATCCTTACAGAGCTATATTGATGGTAAACCGGATCTCAATCTTTTGTTAGGAGAAGTATGGCAAGAATCCGGGTTGATAGGAGATACAGAAGAAGGGGTGGAGTATATTGAAAAATTGACTCAAGGTCAAAAACAGAAGAAACTTGCGGAGCTTTGGATAAATGGAAACAGCATTAATTGGCAGCAATTATATGATCCTGAAACTGTAAAGCGTATATCCGGATTACCGGTATACCCATTTGCAAGAGACCGATACTGGATTTCAGAAACTCAAGGTAATCTGCTTGCCTCAACATCAGGAGGCTCTGTGTCTATCATTCATCCTCTATTGCACGAAAACACCTCAGATTTATCAGAACAACGCTTTACGTCTACATTCACTGGTAAAGAGTTCTTCTTAAGCGATCATCAAGTCAGAGGAGAAAAAGTGTTCCCTTGTGTAGGATACTTAGAGATGGCACGAGCGGCAGTGGAGTATGCTTCCGGAGATACAAAAGAAGGAAAGATAATTCACCTGAAGAATATTGTTTGGTCTCAACCAATTGTTGTCGATAGCCCTGCCCAGGAAGTACATATCGGATTGTATGGAGAAGACAGCGATCAGATCCAATTTGAAGTCTATACAGAATCTACTAATGGAGAAGAGATAATAGTTCATTCCCAGGGAGTAGTGGAATTTAAGGAACAAGGAGAGACGCCTGCTCTTGATATTCAAAATACCCGGTCTCAAATGAATCAGGGAGCCTTGAATGCTGAAGGCTGCTATCAAGCCTTTAAAAAGATGGGAATAGGTTATGGAGAAGGGTACCGGGGAATCCGGGAAATCTATCAGGGTGGAAATCAGCTTCTTGCGACGCTAAGCCTTCCTTCTTCCATTCAAGATACTCAAAGTGAATATGTCCTTCATCCGAGTTTGATGGATGCAGCGCTTCAATCTTCAATCGGCTTAATGCTTAAAAATAGCACATTAGCAGATAGTAGCGAGTCGCCATCGGGCATTGGCTTATGTCTGCAGAGACCATCTCTGCCACTTGCATTGGAATCCCTGGAAATATTGGCTCCGTGTACATCTGAGATGTACGCCTGGGTACGCTACTCAGACGGAGATGAATCATCAGAGAAAATTAAAAAACTGGATATTGACCTTTGTGACGAACAAGGAAATGTCTGTATCAAAATATGTGGGGTGTCGTTTGGCTCTCTGCAGGTTGAAAATGAATTAAGGAATCAACAACGGACGTCTATGTTATTTACAAAAGAGTGGAAACTTTCACCTCTTTCTATTTCAGAAGAAGATTCTTTTACTGCCATTATTTTACATAATGAAGCAACAAAAGCCCTGGCAGAGATAATCAGTAAAAGATTTAAAGAATCCTTATTGCTCAATGACAATGAGATTAAAACGGAACAGTTTAAACACTATTCAAGTTCATGTAATTCCTGGATTGATCTCACAGGAATTGGTTCAAATCCTTCCGCTAACAATGGGTGGATTCCACAATTACAAGATGTAATTGAAGAGAGACGCATGAAAGGTATGCGACTTATTTATCTTACTCAGGGGCTGGAAACATATAAAAATGAAGTTTCCTCACTACAGGGTGCAGAACGAGTCGGATTGTACCGTGTACTCGGAAGCGAATATCCTTCCATTAATTCTCTCCATATCGATTTGGATCCTGATATGAGGAAGCATAAGAGACAAGCGGAAGTTGTTTTTAAAGAGCTCTCTTCTCACTCAAAAGAGGTGGAAATCTGCTATCGAAAAGAGCAGCGGTATACGAGT
>JAAEPI010000301.1 GCA_024232835.1 Cytophagales bacterium | reverse complement strand
TATAACAAGTCTCCTCATTCCAGCCTTCCCGATAAAATGACCCCTTCACAAACACGAAAATCGAAACACAATTGGGTTATATGGCCACATCGTAACAAGAAAGAGAAAATCGACAAGGCCAAGTTCAAGGTTGGTGATTACGTACGCATTTCCAAGGTGAAGGGTACGTTCGAGAAATCGTACCTTACTAATTGGAGTGAAAAGATATATAAGATTAAGTCTATTGATAGGAGAGATGCTCCAATAATGTATACCATAGAGGATTATAAAGGTGATGAAATCAAAGGAAAATTCTATACACAAGAATTACAGAAGGTTATCCCACCTGAAATTTATCCTATAGAGAAGATATATCGAAAGGTTGGTCAGCGATATCTGGTGAAATTCCTGGGATATCCCGAACAGTACTGGGCGCAGAATATTGAGTCTTCATTATAAATAAAATAGTGAGACAAAATATATTCGATAATGATTGAAGTACTGTACAATTTCTATGCGAATCCGCAAGATGGGAGTGGACTCCCCGTCTTTAGCGGTTCAAAGCGTCATCTTCATGGAGGAGGATTCTTTGGCACGCTTTTGAGAGGAGCAATTCCTATAATGAAAGCTGTTGGTCGTCGAGCTATTGGAGTGGTTAGCAGAGGAGCTGACCAATATTTGTCTCGGAAGAAGGATTTTATACCAGCAATGACTGATGAAATTGG
>JAAEPI010000300.1 GCA_024232835.1 Cytophagales bacterium | reverse complement strand
TAAATAAAACAAAAAAAGCCGATTCCGAATATTCGGAATCGGCTTTTTTTGTTTTATTTATGAAATGATATCAATTCTCACTTAAAGGAACTCCTAACTGGGTAAGCACATCTACATTTGGTATAGAAGCATCCCATCTTTCATTTATTACGTCAATAATCAAATTAGTGACTATTGCACTTCCACGTGCGTTAGGGTGAACAGCATCTGTTGACATTATACCGTTTGGTGTAAAATCTGGACTCAGGGTGATTCCGTTAATTTCAATACCAGAAACACCATCAGCATCATCAGTTGGAAGAGCCAGAGCTGTCGCAGTTTCGGCATCTAAGCCAAGTGCATCTACAAATGTCGGCTGAACTGTAACTAGAGCTATATCTGCACCAGCTCCATTCAATGCCGAAACTGTTACTTCAATAACAGCATTGTAAGTAGCACGAGCGGTTACAATTGCTGTTTGCTCAGCAACCGTCAAAATATATTGGTCACCCGCAGGAATAGAAGTACCGACTCCAGCGGAGAATGCTGGAACAGCCGATAACAAGACTAAATCAGTTGGTTCGGATAATCTATAACTGGGCAAGCCTCCCAAATTAGTTAACTCGTCATCTTCAATCACAAATGCACTTCCAGCTGATGCGCTAAAACTAATTGTGCGTCTGTCGTGTTCGGCTTGGTCAATGAGCATTCCTGATAAAGCTTGAGCAAGTCCACCATTATAAGTAGTATATGCTGAGTTCAATGCGTCAGCAGAAGTCTGATCCATTGGAATCGCGTTATAGGGTACGGCTTGAAATAAAGGCAAGGTAACTACAGGGGGCAAATCCAATATAACACCTTCATCACCATCGGCTGTTAATTGTGTTAGAATTGAACACAACTCAGCACCAAAAGCATCTGCATCCAAGGTTGCTAGTGGTGTATCTCCCTGTCCTCCTGAGATTGCATAACCTAAGTAGTCGTTTGCTCCTATCCACAGCGAAAAGAAGGAAGGATTTGTTGCAAGCGCATCCCCTAAAACACTAGATGTGTTCGGATTTGCTGCAAATCTTGTGAAATAAGGATTCCCCACATCCGGGAATCCAAATCCAGAAAGATTTGTTTGCAACAATGTCATCCCTGGTACTCCAAAATTATTCAATGCACTCTTATCACCAGAATAAGCTGTCAAAAGTTCGCCATTGGCTCCAGCATTTGGACCCGGTATTGACAGATCTAGATAACTTCTGCCAGCAATTATTTCCTTGTCGAGATCACTAAAAGTACCATTGAATCCGTATATGGAATTAATATCTGGTTGGTTAAACGCTCCAGCTCCTGCAAACTGCATTTGTGTAGCCAATTGATTCACATAACTTGCTGATTGCCCTGCGTCATACAAGGCACCATCCATATATCCAGCTGTTAACGAATTTCCGATAGCAACATAATTCGAAAGATCCAGCGTACCAGCCTCTCCTGTAGGGGTAGTATCCACCTCAGGGTTTTGTTCAACCCAACTTGATAAAACTTCGTCCTCATTACAAGAAGCCAAGGCAAAGATCAATGTGGCTGAGATTATATAATTAAATATTCTTTTCATGTGTTTATAATTTAATGTTAATGTCACATGGAACCAACGTATCTCCATTTTGGTATCGGACAATGGCAATTGATATTGGTTTCATCTTCTTATTCATTTATTAATTAAGAATGTTATTAAGATTCAACTGTAGATAGTATATCGCTCCTTGTCTCGGATTGGCAAAAGAAGTCGTGTATCTCTGGTTGGTAATATTAGATCCACCAAGTTTCACCCTAGCCTTTAGGCTGGGTAAATCGTAAGAAACCTGAGCATCCATTGTTCCATACTGTGGAATGACCCCTGATCCAATTGAAGATTGCCATACGTAAGCATCTTGCCATCTATATGTCAAGTTGAAACCCAAACGATCTGTAAGCTTTCTATTGCCAAACTTGATATTATACCTCCATTCTGGAGTATTGAAAGCAACGTTGAATTCTTGTGCAACTATATCATCCAAATCAAGTATTTTATTTTGTGACAAGTTCGCCCCAAGGTTATAACCACCTCCAAGAGAATACTCGGCACCTAGTCCAAATCCGGTTGATTTAACCTCCTGATCAATGTTTACATCATATCCTAAATTATGTAAGAAGATTCCTGTTGCGCCCCCAGCGACAAATACGTCCTTCTGTGCATCGCTATGTCCAGCAGTGCCTACATCATAGCCAGCAGGTATGGTTTGAAGATCATCTACCGTCCCTCCAGCCTGTACTGCTTGTGTGACGTCAACTTCGGCCAGTAGGTCTCTGTATGTGCTTTGGTAATAAAATGCATCAACAAAAAGTCTTCCATCCATCAACAATCCTTTGTAGCCAATCTCCCATGTCCCTACTTTCTCCGTTACATATTCATCATATACCTGCTCTTCTATTTCCAGCAAATCTCGTGCATTTAGATCCCCTGCAAGCCCTGCTGCTTGAGCAGCCAAAACTGAAGGTGTTGAATAAACTGGATTTTCATCAATATTATATCGGTCTCTCAAAATTTGATTTCTACCTATCAATCGTCTAGTCACCACATCCAAGTCAATGTATTGATCTTGTGTGGTTGGAATTCGGAAACCAGTCTGATAAGATCCTCTCAAATTATGTCCTTCCATGAACTCCCAAACCGTGGAAACTCTTGGTGTGAACTGACCGTCGAAATTTTTGTTTTTATCATATCGACCAGAAAACTGCACATCGATGGTCTCCGAAATTGCTCTTTTAATCTGAATGTAACCTCCATATTCATAGAAGTTGACCTCCTTTCCATTATTTCTCAAAGCGAACAATGTCCCATCCGAATTCAAAGCAAATTTTCTGACGTTTGCTCCAACTACGATATCTGCCCAATCAACAACATTGCGTAAGTTGTAGCTACCCTCATAATGATACAAAGAGGACTTATCTAAGAATTTAGCTCCACCATCAGCTATTGATGTGGCTTTGATAACGTCTGCTGCCTCTTTGAATTCTTGAGAATCTGCTGAAGGTTGAGCTGCATCAGCCACTGTTCTTGAAGCAGCATGCAGGTTGTCATACTCATTTGAAGCAGTACCTGCTCCAATAAGGCCTGCGTAGGTCCCGAAGTAAGGTGTTAAATAAAATTGTTGATTAATTCTGGATGCAAGCGTGTTAGCAGCATAGGTATCCCCTGCATCTTCTTGAGTCTTATACGCTCTTAAAAAGAAATCAGAACCACGCAGCTCTAATTTAGCTGTGCTTATTGTGAAGTTGTCCAGAATGAAGCGGTCGTTGGCCGTATAAACCGTACTTCCCCATCCTTGATTGAATTGTCCAAGTATCTCCAATTTGTCATTTAATCGATAATGGAGGGCCGCTCCTACTTTTATACTTTCAGTCGTATTGTCAACGAAATCAGTTTCTCTATATCCAGTTGGAGTAAAGTATCCATTTGCTCCATTGGGAAGCAAACTCCTTATCCCGCTGACAGAGGCAGCAGTAGCTATTTGCTCCGCTGTGGCTTCTGAGGCTGCCCCATCAGCAATAACAATGTCTGCGATGGTTCCAATATCAATTCCAAAATCACCATAAGTGTTCACTCCATCATAGTTCCTACTACCCGATCTATCCAATGGATCAATGTCAGCACTCCTTTCAACAATACCACTCTGATCACGGTAATCTACGGCAATAAAATCTTGTGCATTCAACCATGAACCAGTCAGCTTAAAAGCAATTTTATTATTATATGCCTTGGCATATCGAATACCCATATCTTTATAAAGAGCCGGATCGGCATCTTCACCATCCATGTGGGTTACCCCAAGTTTGGTATAAAAATCAAGTCCTTGATAGTCAAACGGACTTTTACTGTTCATCAACAAAATTCCTTGAATAGCGTTAGGCCCATATAAGGCCGATGCTGCGCCCGGTATCAATTCAACACTTTCTAAATCCAACTCACCAATTCCAACCACATTTCCAACAGGAAAATTCAATCCTGGCGCCTGGTTGTCAATACCATCAATCAATTGTACAAATCGAGTATTTCCGTTGGCATTAAAACCCCTAGCATTAACCGACCTAAATGTAATACTTTGTGTACTAAAATCAACGCCATTCAGATTTTTAAGAGCACTGTAGAAATCAGTTGCCGGTGTGTTTTGAATATCAAGAATATTCATACGTTCAATACTCACCGGAGATTTCATAACAGACTCCTCAACTCTTGATGCTGAAACCACCACTTCCTGTCCCAAAAGAACTATTTCGTCCATCTCTACAGATAAGCCCGTGGTGTTGGCATCCGCAATTTCGATTTCCTGTCTACCGAAACCAACACTACTAATTACTATAGTGATAGGTGGGCTCGATGAAACCGTAAGGTTAAAATTTCCATCAAAATCGGTGATGGTTCCTAGCACGGTTCCTTTCACGAGGATATTTACCCCGATCAAGCCTTCTCCAGTACCCGCTTCGGTTACTTTACCGGAAATTGTCGTCTGCGCACTTGCTATCCATGCAAGCAACAGGCAACCCGTGGTTAACAAAATTTTTGTAAAATTCTTCGTCATGAGGTTGAATTTTGGTTAGTAATGTTAGTTATAGATGAAAAATCAAAAGGCAAAATACAGATTAATCATGCATTTCACCTTACAAATACCCAATTTCAACAAATTTGTTATGCATACATAACTTTTATGAAATTCTTCTTTGACTGGTTTGTAGAAGAAACTTTCAAGCGATGATGAATGATATTCTAGTTGCCGTTCTTCAGGTGAGTAACGAATTCCTCACAGAGTTCATTAAGTTTAGAGCTCATGTGCTCATCGCCGGTGGCATTCAGGATGCTCTGAGAGAGCCCTCCGAGGCAGTCGATATAGAATCGCTTCATCTCATCGACGGGCATGTCTTTTGACCAAAGATCAATGCGCATTGTGTTTTTGGCTTTATGATCCCACATTGATAGACTAAACGATTTGGTCTCTTGTGGACCAGGAAGTTCTTTATCATCAGCATCCCACATGATCTTCTCTGGCAAGTGATTTTCGTCTAAATCTACTATGAGCTTTATTTCTGAGGTGCTCATATTTAATCAGGAAGGAGGTCGAATCTAAAATTATCATATGTAGGGCTCGATTCAGAAATGACTTCAGTCGAGCATCCAATTTCAGATGCTTTTTCATTTATCGCTTCTACTCGAGTTGATGGATCTGGATGCGTACTTAAAAACTCCGGCGTACCACCAGTCTGCTCTAGGTCTATTAATTTTTGGAAAAAACTGAAAGCACCATTGCAGGCATAGTCAGTTTCAGATAGATAAATCACAGAATATTCGTCAGCTTCGGATTCTAAGCTCCTACTGAAACTTAACGTACCCAAGGTGCCAGCAAGTGTTCCGGCGACTTCAGTCAATTGACCCGGCTCTTCTCCCAAGATAATACTCAGCAATATTGACACTCCGTATTGTCGCTGCAGTTGTTTTGAACTATGCCTCTGATCAGCATGAGCTATTTCATGACCCAGCACACCTGCTAAATCATCTGCCTGTTCTAAGAATTTAATTAGTCCTGTGTACACATAGATATATCCGCCAGGTGTAGCAAATGCATTCAAAATCTCATCATTATCAATCAAATGTACCTCCCATGCAAATTCGTTTCTGTAGGCAACATCTTGAGAACTTAAAATCGCATCAACCATATTGTCCAAGTAGGCATAGGCATCAAAACAATGCGGGCAGTTGGTGGTATTAATTCTGGGCAATATTGGGAATTGAGTTGGATCTGAAGCAATCTCATCAGCCACTTGTGCTCCCAGATCAATATCATTCTGAACTGAAAATAAAAGGAAATTTCCATTCTTATCGCAACTCACGAAAAGGACAGTTGATAGTAGTATTAAAAATAATATTGCAGGTTTAATCGTCTTCATTTGAAAATATTTTTTGTGCGATTTCTTTATCTAACATCAATTGTTTCTGAAGCTTTTCTACGTTCTCAAATTTCGTTTCATTCCTGAGCTTTTTGACAAAAATCAATTCAAGCTCCTTATCATACAAATCTCCTTCAAAATTAAAAATATTTACTTCAATTCGTTTTTGTGAGCCATTGACTGTCGGACGAATACCAATGTTGGTCATTCCATTGTAACCTTCGCCCTTTATGACCACTTCAGTAGCATAGACTCCCTCCGCTGGGATGAGCTTGTAGCTTTCGGGTACCCATAAATTTGCAGTGGGAAAGCCTATCTCCCTCCCAATTCTATCCCCCTCAACAACTTGGCCTTTCAAACTATAATGCCTCCCAAGCAATGCTTCAGATTCGTCTACCCTACCCTCCAAAAGTGCCTTTCTGATTTTTGTACTACTCACGCCTACATGATCAATGTCGTGCCTTGGAATTTCCACAACCTCAAATCCAAAGTCATTCGAATTCGTGACCAAGTAGTCAAAATTGCCCTTCCGATCTTTTCCAAAATGATGGTCGTAACCAATCACTATGATTTTGGAGTTGAGATGGTCTTTCAAGATTTTATTAATGAACTCAGAAGGTTCCAACTGCGAAAATTCTTCTGTGAAAGGAATCCGCACCAAATAATCAATACCAGTACAGCGAATGAGCTCGGCCTTTTCCTCAAACGTCGTAAGTAGTTTAAGTTTCACGTCATCTTGATGAAGCACGAAACGTGGATGAGGCCAATAGGTAAGCACAACACTTTGAAGTCCTTTTGCTTTAGCAATAGAAGCCACCTGTCTCAATATTTTTTGATGTCCTTCGTGCACTCCATCAAATGTTCCACTGGTCAGCACCACCTGGATGTTGTTCGGGAAATCTGAGATATCATCAATCAATCTCATTGTGCTGGATGGGTTTCAATAAAAGATTCAATCGTGAACGCCTCACTGCTTTTAAAATCACCAATTTCAGTTCTTCTTAATTCCTTGAGGTATGCTCCCACTCCTAGTAATTTGCCAAAATCATTTGCGATACTGCGAATATACGTGCCTTTAGAACAAGCAATTCTGAAATGAATTTCTGGTAATTCTTTTTTCATCAAGTCGAAAGAATAAACTGTGACCTCTCTGGGTCTCATCTTTATTTCCTCCTTCTTTCTAGCCTTTTTATATGCACGGACACCATCAATTCTCACGGCAGAATAGGTTGGAGGAAATTGTTCAATTTCACCAGTCAATTGACATTTTGCCTGCTCTATGGCGGCAGTTGTCACGGTAGAAACATCTACCTCAGAGTCCACCTCAGTCTCCAGATCATACGATGGTGTAGTTTTCCCAATTTCAATTACCCCTTCATACACTTTATTCTGGCTCTGGATTTCATCAATTTTTTTTGTGAATTTGCCAGAAGCCAAAATTAAGAGCCCTGTTGCCAAGGGATCTAATGTGCCGGCATGTCCTACCTTTATTTTTTGTCCCGTAATTCCTTTCAAGTGATTGCGAATCTTTGCCACTACGTCAAAGGATGTCCAGGTCTTAGGCTTGTCTATTAGAATAAATTGTCCTTCACCCCAATTCATAGTAGTTGCGAAATTATTGCAATCGCTCCAGCAATGGCGCAATACACGGCAAAGAAAATCAGTCGTCCTTTGGTGACTAAACGAACCATTAATTGACAGGCGAAATAACCCGATAGAAAGGCTGCTAAAAATCCGATCACTAAACTAAATCCGGATATCGCATCTGTCAATGGCGATTCAAAATAATCTTTCAGTTTGAGAGTAGCTGCACCAATAATTGGAATGAGTACCATCAAGAATGAGAATCTGGCCGCCTTCTCTCTTTCCACTCCTAATATCAATGCAGTAGATATGGTTGCTCCAGATCTGGAAATACCAGGCAATACGGCTACAGCTTGAGCTATTCCTACAATGAAAGCCTTGAAAAAAGTAAATTCACCTGATTGCTTACCATAATAATGGCTCACTATCAATAAGATAGCCGTAATCAAAAGCATACATCCTACAAGAAACAAATTGCCAGAAAAGAATGCTTCAATTTCATTTTGCCAAAGAAGACCGATAACAGCCACTGGAATCATTGAAAGAAGTATTTTAAGCATGTAATTCCATGATTCGTTGGCTTGGAAACTTAACAATCCTAGGCTGAGCTGGCCAATGTCTTTTCTATACACGACAATCGTGCTCATTGCTGTGGCAAGATGCACAACCACCGCAAAAAGCAGATTATTAGAGCTTTTTAAACCCAGAAGCACAGACCCGATCTCCAAATGGCCACTGCTGCTCACCGGCAAAAACTCCGTCAATCCTTGAACAATGCCAAGAATCAGTGCTTCAATCCAAGACATTAATCAGCTGAGTCTTCCTTATTGGGCTTATAAAAAATAGCTATGAATTGAATCAAGAAGCCAAGCATCACTACGATTGGCCCTAGGGTCAACCCAAAAAATCCAAAACCATATGGTTCCGAATCGCTTGACATAATAAGAAAACCCAAACCGATCACGATGATTCCAACAATCATGATGATGTAATTTTTTTTAGAAAAAGCGAATCGCTGATCTGACATATTAATAAAGTTCGTCTAAAGACAGTTTTAAATATTTTTTCACGGCTCTAAAAGTGCTAAAATGCCCCACCAGTGTTCCGAGTACCAAAAGTGCTGCAAAAAGAATAAGTATGTCCGTTTGATTCTGTAGTTCTTTTAAATTTTCAATCTGTTGATTTCCATACATAATGAGTCCATAAAGTAGCACATCCGCGAAGAGTCCGGCAATGAATCCGTAAAATACTGCTCTAATCAAAAAAGGTCTACGAATAAACCTATCTGTGGCTCCAACTAGTTGCATGCTTCTTATTAGGAATCGTTGGGAAAACAACGCGAGCTTGATGGTGTTATTAATAAGGATAACGACCACTAGCAGGAGGATGAGTGTAAAACCTCCAAGAACTAATGCTAGTTTTGTCAAATTTTTACTAATACTCTCAACTAACGTTTTTTCATATGTAACCTCAAAAACTCCTCTGGTTTTTTCAAGGCTCACTTTAACATTTTTCAAGCTATCAACACGTTGATAGCTGGCGGCTATATTCACAACGAGTGCATCTCTCAGAGGATTATCTCCAACGAATGATGTAAAATCCTCACCGGTAGCTTCCATGAATTGACTTGCCGCCTCTTCTTTACTTACGAATTTAACTTGTGGATAATTTTCCTCTCTTCTGACATACGGACTTTCAGCAATGGTGCGAGAAAGAAAATCAATTTCGGTCTGGGTAATTTGTTTGTTGAGATAAACCTGAATTTCAACGTTTTTTTGAATGGCTGATGTAAGGCTTTTTGCCAGTGTAAAAAAAAGGCTAAATAAGCCCATTACAAAAATGGCCAACGTAATGCTGAAAATCACACTTCCAAATGGATAGCTACCCAGCTTTCGTTTCTTTCGGACATTTTTAGCCTGCATGACACAAAGCTAAAGAGATTGATTCGAATGTAGATTATCTGCTTTGTAGATTGTTCGTGAATCCTGTCACATCCAATTATTTCGTCTTACGAAGAATCATTAGTTCTTGTATGAGCTTATCATTAGTGACTACTTTTAAATCCACCGGCTTATCGCTTGGAACAATTTCGTGGAAGGTATCGAGATGGTACAAATAGATCTGTCTGCCAGTGGCCGAATTTATCTCCAAAATTTCATATGGCTTTTGCTTGAACTTACCATACAAATAAAGCTTACCCTCATAGTATCTGTATCTAACATTTAAGGCTTTTGATTCTACTAGTTCCACTTCAATTGGTTGGCTCTTTTTAGAATCTGTTCTGGTACTACCGGAGGGCTCTCCTGCCTGCTCTGGAACAAAGTCTGTCTCAGTTTCAAAATCACCAGCGTCCGGAACCGCTATCTGGGGATTAAATAATTTTTCTCTGCTGCTATCAACTTTCTCCCAATCCCTCAATTCAACAACAAGCAACTCTTCTTTCATTAATGGCTCCTGCTCTTTCTGTTTGGGTAAATTCCATTCGGATTCTTGTTGTGTAGGTGTATCCACGACTACAATTTGAGAGGAAGAAGTTAATTCAGTTCCAAGGCTATTATCCTGAAAAGTAAACCATAGCCCAGTACCAATGAGAGCAATTGCAATAGCTCCTCCCACATATTGTACCGTGGATGACTGAATAAAGGACAACCATCCCGGGGCAATATTCACGGCATCAAGTCTCGCAACAAGTTGTGCCTTTCTGTATTGACCGATTCCCTGAATGACCTCTGACTGAAAGTTCAGTTCTTGTTGCAATTCGGGGTTTACATGAACTTCTGATTCAAATTTGGCCAACTGCTCTGCGTCCATTTCACCAGAAAGATATGCTTCGATTTGGTTTTGATTGTTGGAGTTCATTGTTCTATAAATGTTTCACAATTATCATGCCTTTCATTTTTAATCGATTGGGTTTATTAATCGAAAAAATCCATTGTCGAATATTTTCTTTTTATCAATGTGTCTAGCTTCTTTTTGCACTTATACTTTTTTGTCTTTGTTGTATCGGTATTAGCAAATTTCAATTTCTTTGAAATGTCAGTCATTGACAAACCATCGAAATAATAATAGGTCAGAATTTTCTTACACACATCGCCCAACTCTCCGACGCACTCCCTCACAATTCTCGAACGCTCCTCCTGGTCATGTGTTGGATATTCTGCTCCATCCACCTCCTCATGCGAGTGCCTCTTCTTCTTCTCTAATTCCTTTCTCCAAAGATTCTTACAAATGCTATAGATGTAAGTACTTATTTTTGAAGTCAATACGAGCTTTCTACTTGCTGCCTTCTGCCAAAATGCAAGTACCGCCTCTTGATAGATATCCTTAGCCTCTTCTTCCGTACCACTATTCTCCACTACCATTTTCACCATCATTCGATAGTATTTCTGGTAGAGATAATCAAGGGTCTTTTCATCCCCTTGTCCTATCCGCTCCAATATTTCCCGATCTTTCATACACCCTCAAGAGCCGAAAACTCTTTTCTTTATACGATTTATACGATAAATGTAACCCATGAACCGGATTATCCCTTGGTAAAATACAACATTTCAGTCATTACAGAGCAGTATGACGATTGTCTAGAGGCTTCCTATCCAAGTGCTTATTTAGAATTGGATAGATTAAAACGGCCAATAAGATGAGTGACCCACCCAAGTAAAATCCACTACTCATTTCTTCAGAATCACCAAAAATTAAGATGGCTAATATTATTCCATAAACTGGCTCCAAATTGACAGTAAGATTCATCACAAATGGAGAAATGTCTTTCATGAGCTTAACAGAGATGCTGTAGGCGTAAACAGTACAAACAATTGAGAGTATTAGGAGCCAAGCCCAATCACTAATCGATGGAGACAAGTCCACTCCCCCTTGAATGCTGTAGTAGAACGGTAAGAACAGCACAATTGCCAAAAAAGCTCCTGCCATTTCATAGAAGGTAACAACAAAATGGTTGTTGCCTTTTCTTACAAATTCTGCATTAATAATTGTGAAAATCGAAGCAAGAAAAGCAGATGAGATTCCTAATACTAGGCCTAACCAAAACTCCATTTCCACATTGAAAATAATCAACATTCCTGTCAGGGCTATTAGACCCAAAACAATGTCAAATGGCCTGACTTTTTTTTTGTAATAGAGTGGCTCCAAAATGGCTGTCCACAACGAACATGTGGCCAGCCCGGCCAGACATACTGAGACATTTGATACTCTGGCTGAAAGAAAAAACAGAACCCAATGGGCGGCTATGATAATCCCCGTTCCCATTTGCTTTAAAATAGCTCGCTTCGAGCTCAACCCCAGAGCCTTTACCCTGAACCTTAACCAAACATAAAGAACCAAAGCAGCAATGAGTGTTCTGTAAAAAACAACTTCAACCGACGGGATTTCGATAAGCTTTCCCAAAATGGCAGTGAACCCCCAAATCAACACCAAAAAATGCATGGTTACATATGGCCTTGAATTCTGCACTTATCGTGGAATAGTATTGTACATCAATAAGCCAACGGCACTAAAGAAAATATTTGGAAGCCAAATGGCCAGAAGTGGATGCATAGATCCGGCTGCAGCAATGGCCTGAGCAAAAACAAAAAGTATAACAAACGAAAAAGCGATAAGAAAGCCCAATGCAATTTGAAACCCCGTCCCTCTCCGGCTCTTTCTTGCCGAAACTATCAATGCAATAAAGCATAGAACAATTACGGTGAAAGGCTGCATATATCTGATATACCTCTCAATTCTATAAATCTGTACATCATCTGCACCACGAGACATCTGCAGATCAATGTAGTCCTGTAGTTCTGGCATGGTCAAAGTTGTTTCCAGCTTAGCTTTGTTTCCAAAGTCCGCAGGTTTCAAATTTAGCAATGTATCCAATTCTGTGCCCTCCTCTATGACTTCAAAATCTGACATCACCGTTCTTCTTTGCCAGTCATTTAGCTGCCATGTTTGTTCGGTAGAGTCCCAGTGTATTCTACGAGCAGTGATTTTTTCCTTCAGTTCATACCCTTCGAAGCGTTCCAGTGTGACTGTATAACCGATCTCTTGTTGGATACTGTAGCGATTCAAATACACGTAATCATTTGGCCCAATTTTGATGTGCATATTCCTATCGGAATTGTGATACGGTTTAGAGATATAATTCATTTCAAAATCAACTCGGAACTTATTACCATCCGGAATTACAAACCCATTAAGGTAAAAACTTACAACAGCTATAATAGAGGCTGCAAAGAAATATGGTCGCATCAATCTTCTAAAACTTATACCACTGGCCAGTATGGCTATAAGTTCGGTTTGGGCAGCCATTTTGGCTGTGACTAAAACTGTAGCAATAAATGCTGTGATCGGTGTGAGTAACGCCGCAAAATAAGGCGCAAATGAAATATAATATTGAACTATCAAATCCGTGGACACCTGATAGCGAATGAAGTTGTCGTTCTTATCGGTGAAATCTATCACGCAAATAATGACCACAAGAATGACCACTACAAAGAGGAATGTGCTCAGGAGCTTTTTGAGAATATAGATATCTATTTTTTTCACAGTCGTCTAGACACTTTTTCTATCATTATTTCCTTCCACGCAGAAAAATTATCATTTAAGATCTCCTCTTTGGCGTTCTTAACAAGCCACAAATAAAAAGAGAGATTTTGAACACTTGCTATTTGAGCTCCCAACATTTCTCCGCTGGTAATTAAATGTCGAAGGTAAGCTTTCGAATAAAAAGCACTTACATACCCATCTATCCCATCATCTATTACGGAGAAATCAGATTTCCATCTTTCATTACGAATATTTATGATTCCATTTGTCGTAAAAAGCATTCCATTTCGAGCATTTCTTGTAGGCATCACACAATCGAACATATCTACTCCTAGCGCTATGCACTCCAGAATGTTGGCGGGTGTACCCACGCCCATCAGGTACCTTGGTTTGTTTTTTGGTAAAATATCACAAACCAAATCGGTCATTTCATACATGTCTTCAATGGGTTCTCCTACTGAAAGGCCTCCAATGGCCGATGCATCCAAACCAGAGTTGCTGATATATTCTGCTGATTGCTTTCGCAGATCAGGATACGTGCTTCCTTGGACAATAGGAACGAGTGTCTGGCTGTGACCATAAAGTGATGAAGTACTTTTGAAACGTTCTACACATCTATCTAACCACCGATGTGTCATCTGCATAGAATCCTCTGCATACTTTCGTTCGCATGGATAGGGTGTGCATTCGTCAAAGGCCATCATAAAATCGGCTCCAATCTGCCGCTGAATATCCATTACCCGTTCAGGAGAAAAATCATGACTAGACCCATCAATATGTGACCTGAAGGTAACCCCCTCCTCTTTTATTTTTCGATTCGCTCCCAAGGAGTACACTTGATAACCTCCACTATCTGTCAATAGGGGTTTGTTCCATCCATTGAATTTATGTAAACCTGCTGCTGCTTCCATGATTTCCATTCCTGGTCTCAGATACAAATGATATGTATTTCCAAGAATAATTTGCGCTTTCACATCCTGCTCCAACTCACGTTGATGAACGGCCTTGACGGTAGCAGCTGTGCCCACAGGCATGAAAATGGGCGTTTGAATCTCCCCATGATCCGTGGTGATTGTGCCGGCTCGTGCTTTGGATTTTTTGTCGGTATGAAGCAAATCAAATTGCATGGCGGCAAAAGTACCAGCCATAAAGGACATTCTGGGCTAATTTTACACTTCTGTGGAAATAGTTATTCTTATAACATTCGGAGCGATTGCAACGCTTCATATATTGGAAGTATGGCAAAAGGTGCTAGCTGTAAAAAACTACAGTTTAGCTCGAAATCAAACGAATCCGAATATTTCAGTTGTGGTCTGTGCGCACAATGAAGAACTGAATCTCAAAAGTTTAGTTCCAATTCTTCTCAATCAAACTTATGAACAATTTGAAATCATAGTTGTGCTTGATCGATGTGTAGACCAAAGCAAAAAGTTAATGGAGGGTTTCAGTGATGAAAAGATTTCTATTGTTAACATTGATGATACAGATCCCAACTTCCATCCAAAAAAAATGGGAATTACAAGAGGTATTGATCAAGCGCATGGTGAATGGATTTTACTCACGGATGCGGATTGCCGACCAACCAAAAATTGGATCATTGAAATGGCAAGAGGAATGAGTACTTCTTACGAGTTGGTGATTGGACTTTCGCCATACCTCAAATCTCCAAGCCTTTTGAACCAGCTCATTCAATATGAGACTTTCCAAACGGCATTAAGATTTGTGGCTTCAGCTGCGGCTGGAAAACCATACATGGCTCTCGGAAGAAATCTGGCTTATCGAAAATCAAGTTTCATTCGCAATAAGGGCTTTGGTGAATATAGTCGTGTGATGGGTGGCGATGATGATCTCCTTGCCCAGTCGATGCTAAAAAAGGACAATTACAAGTTGATACTGTCTGATGACTCGAAAGTAGATTCTATTCCTGAAACCAAATGGTCGTCCTACTTTCATCAAAAAACTCGACATTTCTCAGTCGGCAATCACTACCCCAAGTGGATTAAGCAAAAGGAATTTGCACGTTGGGCATTTCATTTACTTTTTTGGCTATTAGCTGTTACCTCGACTTTGATAAATCCTATTATTGGCGTATCAATTTTCATAGTCAGCATAGTCTTAAAGGGATTATCCATTAATATTGTCTCCAGACGACTAGGGAAAAGATTTAATCATCTGTGCCTTCCTATCGTTGACCTACTTTATGTGGTCGTTTTACCACTACTAAGTTTGAGGTCGTTGTTGGTTAAAAACATTACATGGAAGTAAAACGAGAGTTTTCAGAGAAAGCACTTCAGGATTTCAAATTAATAGATCAGGCCACTAATGAAGGCGATGAGTCTGCATTTGCTATGCTCATGGATAGATATAAAAGGCCTGTCTATCACATGATCTTGAAGATGGTCAGAAACGTGGATGATGCAGAAGACCTGACTATTGAGGCATTCGCGAAAGCATTCAAAAATCTCCATAGATTCAAGAAAGACTATACGTTCAGTACATGGCTTTTCAGAATCGCTACTAACAATGCGATTGACTTTATCCGGAAAAAGAAACTTCAAACATATAGCCTGAATACCTCTTTCAAAGATGACAGTGGAGAGAATGTGACTATCGATATACAGGATGCTAATCTCACGCCCGATGAAGAGACAATCAAACAGCAAAAAATTGAGCTGGTGCAAATGTTCGTGACCAAACTTCCGACCAAATATCAGCGACTTGTTCGACTAAGATATTTCGATGAACTCTCGTATGATGAAATTGCCAAGACATTAGAAGCACCTTTAGGGACAATCAAAGCCCAGTTGCATCGCGCCCGTGAGCTGATGTATGAATTGGTCAAGGACAAGAAGAAACATATTTAGTTATTGATTTTGTTGCTAATAAAAATAATACAAACGGTTAGCGTCATTGCGAGCAAAGTGTGGCAATTTTATTATCTAAATTGAGATTGCCTCAGTCGTTCCTCCCTCACAATGACGCTTGATATTTGCTGTGCCAATGACGAATCAATCACCAACAACTCAACACCAAAATTGTGGATTCTTCAATCATCTCCAAATACTTCCTTGATTTATCAGATATCCAAAAGGAGCAATTCAACCGGCTAGGCGAGCTGTACCTCGACTGGAATCAAAAGATCAATGTGATCTCTCGCAAGGACATGGATGCTTTCTATGAGCGACATGTCTTACATTCATTGGCTATTGCTAAGTTTATTTCGTTCACCCCAGACACCAAAATTCAGGATGTTGGAACAGGTGGCGGATTTCCAGGAATTCCTTTGGCCATTCTTTTACCTGAGGTGAATTTCCATCTCGTAGACTCGGTTGGCAAAAAAATAAAAGTGGTGAATGCAGTTGCCGAATCAATCGGTATCGAAAATTTGACTGCCGAGCATGCCAGGATGGAACAGCTGAAAGGAAGCTATGATTTTGTGGTTTCTCGTGCTGTGGCTAGTACCAGACAATTGATGGATTGGACCAAGCACCTCATCTCCAAAGACAACCAAAATGAGCTAACTAATGGCTGGATTTTTCTGAAAGGAGGAGACTTGACCAATGAGATGACAGAAACAAGACTACCCTATCAGATGAATGCACTCTCTGACTACTACTCTGAGGAGTTTTTCGATACGAAGCAGATTATCTACATGAGCAACTAACCAAAAATAGTGGAGCTTATCCCGTTATCAAAATGGAGGATAAGCTCCACTCTCGTATATTTGAAGGGTCTCTAACGTACGCATGTGCGCGTTCAGATTCAAGAAAATTTCTGCATTACTTTAATACAATTCAACTGCAAATTTGAATTCAACCGACCTGTTAATAACTTGAAAGTTGTTGTCACTTAAGTAACACGCCGTTTTATGTAATATTCTATAATTCTCTTTTTTACCTACAGCGGCCTTATTCTTGAGTTGAATCGTAGGGAGTGCCAAGTACTAAGTTTGGTAATAAGAATTAACCATATAAGAATAGGGGAAACTACGTCTACTTTTGCTTTGATTCATTTTATATGTTTGTACTACATCAAAATAAAGGGAAATGAAAAAGCAAGAGAAAACAAACAAATTGTTATTAGTGAATACCCGGTATATACGTGAGATAAAATTTTTAATATCGACGGTTACCATCGGTATAATTATTTTATTGTTGGCCTGATTTAAGGTAGTTGTCTTCACTTCTCCCCAACACCAAATTTCTTACTGAACTTTAGCTAGCCACAGTCACTCACAAAGAACCTGAGCTTTCCCTGTGATATGCTGTATTGTTCTCTCCTTTTTTCTTTCTATTTTCTCTTTTCTTAGCTGAATTTAAGTTATCTTTCTAAAGGTTCTCTTTTTTACATCCCTCTTGCCCAGTGAGCAGGGTTGAAACAGGAGTAGAGATATGGTTAGAAAAGGTTTCAAGTGAACGGGTTATTTATGGGTATGTTTGATTCTTTTTCCGGGGAGTATCAATTCGAATGTGCAGATATTCACTGATACATAATCTCGACACCTGTCAAATCAAATAGATAGAGGTACACTATACTTATTAGAAGCCATTCTGTTTCAAACAAGACCAATTTCAAAAGGAATAACCTCTGCCAGAATGAACCCTCCTTTACTCTATCAAAAGATACAATTGAACATGGTTTTTGGGAGACTGAAATTCAAACAATAAATGCAGTTTCAAATCTACTCGTGACAGTGTTGCAGATCATGAGGTGATAGACAAAACATGGATGACCTCTGCCGTGAAAGTAGAGCCCTTTGGTATGACGGGTCTCACAGGTATGGCAACCCTCTATAACGTTAAACTTTGGGGAGAACAAACCGGAGGTGAGGCTCAACTAGCTCGTGCGGATTACATCAAAGAGCATTATATTGCCAAAGGAAAAATGGGACATAGATTCGGGTAAGGATTCTGCAAATACCCAAATCCGAAATACAAGGATCCGGACTTTTCGAAAT
>JAAEPI010000299.1 GCA_024232835.1 Cytophagales bacterium | reverse complement strand
TCAAGTTAACAGAAAATGATGATCATTTCTCATTTATCATCATAACTTTCGTTGTTTTTTTCTTAGCTCCCTGATATGTTGATTGATCACGACGATTGGTTGGGTTACCTTGTATCGGTTTTTATCAATGAAACTGTAACTCAAGCAAAAGAATGCTGCCCCGGATGTCACGACAAGAAAAGCTCTCCTCTACTCCACTCTCACCATCAATCAGGACTCTTGGAGAAACTGACCATGTTTCATCCTCTAGTGAAAGGAACAATGCTTTCAAAACTACCAGTTTTGGTGTCAGACTTTGTTAAAAAGTTTCCTGATCCTGAAATTTATGACGAAGCAGGACAGAAAGTGCTAAAAACATTTGGAAGAGACTTTCTAATTCAAAGCAACCCAACATTCATTTACTACAGTCAATATCTAACACCAGAACGAGATGCGATTATCGGTACTACGTCAGAAATACATGTCATTCCCATGACCGTGAAGCAAGCGGCAACAAAGATGAGCAAGATGAAGCAACCATACAAGAAAAAACCTAAAAAAGAGAAACTTGAACTGTAAAAAGCTATATAAGGACTTAAATTATTGTGTTCAAGTGATTAACGTTTTAAAAATGTTTGAAATTATTACCATTTTCTCTGCTCTTGACCAACTTGATTTTAACAATTCCTTACATTTCAACGTATGTGGAATTACAAATGATGCAAGCTACATTTACCTGGACGCTCGTAATCTTTTATTTGGAGTTGTGGAAAATTCCAACATTACTCACTTCAATTATACTTTGATTGACAAGTGCAATCAATCATGGATTCCTGATGATCTTTTCACAACTGACGATAATATGGTGGTAACACGAATGCCACAATCTACTGTTACAGCACTGCAGACTAATAATTCCGTGATACTAAACCTTACTGATGCTGACATCATAACCAGTAATAAATGCAGCTTGCATCATTACTACTCTATGCTTGTAGCAGTTGCAACATTTGTAATTGGATTGGTGGTTCAACCAGAAAAGATTTCTGAATTTTTGAAGAGATACTTTAGAGAACAGCTTTATGCAGGTAATTACTTTTCAAGAATCCGAACCAAGCTTTAGGATGCTAATTTTTAAAGTATCCTCCAGACAGTATAGTCGAGCGCAAAACCGTAGTAGTGAGATTTGTAATTATGATGTATAAAAAGCTATGCTCAGTTAAAATTTGTCATTTCCACTTTTACGTTCTAGCTTTCGTTACAAAATGTCTTGTGTTGTTGCAATCGAAGGTTTTCAAATTTCCCAGCAGTTTGTCTGTAAGGAGATGACAATTCTGTTTGATTCAAACCGGTACCAACACTTTCACTTTGATTGTCCAGCTAATCTCATAATTGCTCCTAGAGATTGGAACACCATCCGCTACAACCAGAACCACAGTGGTTTGAACATATCAGACGACAGTTTTCTACCATATGGAGTGATTGGATATATCCTCAGCAAGATCATCGATCTCCGCATCTACACTGCTGGAAACCAAACCAAGACTTTTTTATCATCATTCCTCCCAAGTTCTGACATTGTAGACGTTTGTCAAGAGTACAATTTTAAATATCCACTGACTCTTCAAGATTCCCCTTGCTTTATCCCCCACACATCAAGATAT
>JAAEPI010000298.1 GCA_024232835.1 Cytophagales bacterium | reverse complement strand
TGATAGACTTCCCGATAATGCCTTTAACCTTCTTTTTCTTAAATCGGTCATCCATGGGCATATTATCTTCAAACCATTGGGCATTCTGGGCAATCGCATCAATTAATTTAGAGGCTTCTGGATTTCGCACTGAAACCACCGATTCGTATGAGCCTTTGAGTGCCAATGGATCCTGATAAACTTCTATGAAACCATTGATCACATCAACATCTGAGTTAATATCCTTTACCCATGCAACACTGTAATCATCAAAATCTTTTAAATCACCAGAACGAAAATATTTTGCCAATAATGCTAATGCCTTTTTCTGCTCAGAATTTTCAGCCACCGTTACTGCCTTATCTAACCAGCTAGCCGATTTCTCCATAGCTTGGCCATACATGCCACCTACTTTCCAGACCCGTTCTACTATAGTGCCATCATCATTCTTCACCAGCTGAGAATTCAAGCCAGTAGAAACCGGCTGTTTGTCATTGGGATCAGCTTTAGCGGCATAGAAGTCTCTGGCTTCTTTTTCAGTCACCCCCTGGTAAAAATTAACTGCCGAATTGGTGACAATATCCATGCCCTTTGTTTTGGTAATTTTCTTGGCATCAATATTGGGATCGAAAATAGCACCTTCAATCCGAGCCAATAGCTGCTCAACCGTTTCTCCATCACGGGTTGGAAAGCTGGCATTT
>JAAEPI010000297.1 GCA_024232835.1 Cytophagales bacterium | reverse complement strand
CCGGATGTGAAGCGGAGTCAGTGTTTGGCCAATGTATGTGTCCTCGGCACCCACCAATTTATTACAAATTTGGCACTGTGCTACGTATATAACATATTTATCTATACATGTTAATGACTTATCTAAATACATCTCTACGCCGTTGACAATAATCTTTTCGTTGAACTTGAAGAGTAGTGGACATGTTTTGCACCCTGAACTTCCACACATTTGTGATGACTTTTCAGAGTTACTGACAAGCATTTCACCCAATTGCCTGTTCTTTATGATCACATTGCCAATCGAAGGGTGTTTTCTTTCCGCGAAGATAATTCTTAGTTCTCCACACAGTCGTTTAATATCTGGTTCCATTTCTCTCACAAGTTTCTTAAGTTTGCTGTTATCACGAGAGTACTGGAGAGAGAACACCAGACTCTGTTGCTTCGAATTTTGATTTCTTCCTATCTTCTTCTTTTCCTTTGCAACATTTTCTAGTGATCGTTGAACTGCTTTCACTTCAATTTCTTCTAGCTTGTCTTCATCATGCCCACACTTAGTAAGATCATTCTTCAGTTCTGTAAGGTCTTCTACGCATGTTTATTTAGTTCTTCGCGAGCTCTGTTTAGAGGGCCATTGAACATTTGCATTATTCAAGTGTTTTGACAACGTAGACGCTGTACTTATAGCTTTATCTCCTCTAATAATGTGTATAATGAACAATATTTCAATACATATCTTCCTCAGGTTCGTCTACTGATAGTAAGCTTACATCACTAAAGGGAGGGTAAACTGTGTTAAAATCAAAATCAATATTAGGTCAATTGAAGGTTTTCAAATTTCCCAACAGTTTGTCTGTAAGGAAATGACAATTCTGTTTGATTCAAACCGATACCAACACTTTCACTTTGACTGTCCAGCTAATCTCATAATTGCCCCCAGAGATTGGAACACCATCCGCTACAACCAGAACCACAGTGGTTTGAACATATCAGACGACAGCTTTCTTCCCTATGGAGTGATTGGATATATCCTCAGCAAGATCATTGATCTCCGCATCTACACTGCTGGAAACCAAACCAAGACTTTTCTATCATCATACCTCCCAAACTCTGACATTATAGACGTTTGTCAAGAGTACAATTTCAAATATCCATTGACTCTTCAAGATTCCCCTTGCTTTATCCCCCACACATCAAGATATTGTTCATTGAGCAAAGCAAAAACTTTGAAAACGGCTCTGCAGATATTTCAAGTAAATGATTCGATTGT
>JAAEPI010000296.1 GCA_024232835.1 Cytophagales bacterium | reverse complement strand
GGCTGTGTATTCAACGCAATCCGGACAGGTGGTTGGCGCGTAGCGACGCTGTTACTTTTTCATTACTTTGTTCGCTGTATTTATGTCAAGTTAGTTTTCTTTTTTCTCATAGAATCTCCTTTAAGTTTTATGGTATGTGAGCTGTGTACCAGACGGTCCAAAATGGCGTCAGCCAAAGTCGGATCTCCAATCTGTTCGTGCCAGTTTTCAATTGGTAACTGGCTTGTTACCAGTGTGGATTTCAAGTTATGCCTATCTTCAAGAATTTCAAAAAAATCATGCCGCTGTTCTTGGTTCAAAAGCTTCAATCCGTAGTCATCAAGCACAAGCAAATCTGTCTTGGAGAAGGTCATTAAAAGTTTTAAATAACGGCCATCACCTTTCGCCAGGCTCAAATCTTCAAAAAGTTTTGTCATTCGCAAATAGAGAGCATTGAACCCTTCTCTGCATGCTTTGTGAGCAAAAGCACATGCAAGATAAGACTTCCCTACGCCTGTTGGACCAGTAATGATAAGATTGTTCCTATCTTTGATCCACTGACAGGCTGAAAGTCTGAGGATCAATGATTTATCCAGACCTCTTGGATGACGAAAGTCAATGTCTTCAACGGTGCCATTTTGACGGAGCTTAG
>JAAEPI010000295.1 GCA_024232835.1 Cytophagales bacterium | reverse complement strand
GGTGAAGAGCGAGAGCGGCCGAATCGTCTGTACATCTATATTTGAGCTGTTCCAGAGATTCTATGTAGCGCTTCCTTTGAACGAGAGATTGTGCAGAGAAAGATATGGAGAATGGAGAACGGTCTAGTAGCTAATCAAGCTCTTGAGGGATCTCATTCATTCACTTTCAGACGAAAATCAATCCATAACATGAAAGCATTCACACTTCACACTCGCTCCTTTGTGTTCCGTCCACCAAGGGAATTGTCCCTTGCCGTCCACGAGCAATATGTAGCGATCTTTTACGGACAAAAAATTGTGCCATTTTCCTTGGGGTGGGACTAAAATAGATGTATCGAAAGACACGCATGTACAGTGGGAGTAATAAAAAATGCAGCTGCGTGACCATCCGTAGAACTCCATATTGAAAAAGTTAGATCTAAATTATTGCTATTTTAGATGGTACTATTTTTACTTACGACGAAAAAAAGAAACAGAAGACGACTTTGGAAGCTTGCTGATCCAACAAAAAATCATCTTCAAAGAAAGCAAGCATTTGGTTCAAGTACACATTGGATTCGCATCTGTCTCCAATGATCTCACACGGTGACAACCCC
>JAAEPI010000294.1 GCA_024232835.1 Cytophagales bacterium | reverse complement strand
TAAATTGATCTCCACACCTGATTGAGTTGTTAATTCAAGATATCGCCTCTTCTCTGATATCTACTAATAATTTATTAGCTTACCTCTAATGCCATAAAGTGTCATACTCAACCATGTGGAGCCACCATTTCATTGATAATAGCCTGCTCCACGCTGCTTGAGATCTCGACATTATATTGATTAACTGGATTTAGGAATGATTGCTGAAACTCCTGCTGCTTATCAACGTGGTGATTTGAAGCATAATCCTAGTCATCACAGAGCTAACTTAATGATATGCATTTATATCACCATTTTTCTCCACATGGTTGAGTAAAGACACTTAAGAAGTGGTACCAAGTGAAGAGTGAATAACTGGTACCAAATATAATATTTAATGTGCAATGTACATCTAATTAACCAATTGGAGAGATTGCTTATGTTTGTACACTCATGTGTGACATGCTATCTCCACACTGGTTGAGAAAGGCAATAAAGGATCCCTAAACACATTTTTCATCAACATAAAATCTCTGGTGCCAATTCAGGAATTCCTGACTCAGACAAGGGCTAATAAAAACAAATTTTATACATTTATAATTTATGTAGGTTTACTAGAGTGCAGCTCCACAATGGTTGAGTATTGTTTTGACTTTGAATTACTGCTTATCATATTGAAATATGATGTTTTTAGTTGCTAACATAGGTTAATTACCCATGAATACTCTGTTGTCAACTCTGGCCTCATTCTTAATTTGCATAAAATTCAAAAGGGTGCTCCACAGTGGGTGAGTGAACAAAGTTACTCAACCGGGGTTACACATGCTCTTTAGACACTTCTATAATCAATTTATTTTCAAAAATTGAATTTGTTATGTAATGAACCACTCTAGAAAGGCAAGTGTTGCTGCAGCTATTTCTGATGTCTCGACTCCACACTGGCTGAGATAGTGACTCAAACCATTCTTAATAAGGCAATTTAAACACTTTGGTACCATGAACCAAGATATCTTGTAGAAATTTTACATCTAAGTAGTCTAAATAAGAAATTAATCTTTGGGCAGTCAAATTGGAGAAAATTCATCTCAGAAATCCATCAAGACAAGATTCAACTTGACCATATATTCGTCCAGGTGAACATCGGCGAACTTTGTTTGCGGCGAACACCAGTGAACAAAGTTCAACACGGACACCAGTGAACAATGTTCGCGGCGGACTATGTTCGCCAGTGTCCGCGGCGAACAATGTTCTCGG
>JAAEPI010000293.1 GCA_024232835.1 Cytophagales bacterium | reverse complement strand
TTTATCCACGTGATCTTTAGCAAGCAATCGCTTATTGCTTGCAAAGAGCACTAAATGTAGCTCAACTACCGAACCCCCATAGTGGCAACTACGATGCTCTGCGTTCTCAAAATCCAAGTCCAGAAAGAAGAGAGCTGATCAAAGCAATGAAATTTCAGAAGGTGAGGTGAAGCGGTTTGTATACTCAGGAGCTTGCAAAAAGTATCATAGCACATGCCTGATCTAGCGTCTGTTAGGAGCATTAATTCCTGAATTCAAACATGTCTATTGTCGACTTTTTGTGATAGTCAGAAGAAAGTTGATCATAAATGAAAATGCAATATTCGCAGAGCTTTCGAAAAAAGTAATTCGAGACTTTCGAATTAATAAAATCCAGGGACTCCCCATCATTTATAACCGTTGTAAGGTTTTTTGATATCAGGAATTCTAACACAGGTCTAAGTTTTTTGTTGTCAGAAGTGATGGATACCTTACCATTTTGCTTAATGTTCATGAAAAATTCAATTTCGTTACCATGAACGAGTTGGTTTCTCATGCTAAACATGTGTCCAATAGTTTGCCAATGTTCGTTGGATTTAATACCAACATCTGTAAAAAGGGTAAACAATTCCGTATATGACGACCACTGTGCTCGATCTAGTTCTTCATAATACTTGTTAAATATCCTGGTGATCAATTCCTTGTTGGGTATTGTTGAATTGCTGCTGTTCCTGAACTCATAGAAAATAAAATCCTTAGTGACTGTATAAATAAACCCTTCAAGCACAGTGCAGCAGTTGATAATAATACTTATGTTCTGACTCGTCAGATCCGGGTTTTTGTCTCCAATTCTATCTCGTTCCCCGATCAGCCATTTGATGAATTGGAGGTTGTTATAATATGGTATGTAGTGATTTCTATGCACGAAAGAGTATTGCTTCTAACTTCCCGATAACCGACATTCGTTCCGGTTATTTCCTTACGAATCTATCGAAAATGTCTGAAATCAATTTCCTATAATCCCATTAAGTGTGGCACTTGGTCTCATGGCTACAGAAGCAAGCGCTTCATCCGTAAGATAATATCCTCCAATATCCACATGGCCACCTTGAGCAGCATTGAGCTCGTCTACAATTTTGGTTTCATTGGCAGACAGGTCACTTGCTAGCTCTTCAAATTGTCCTTTCAATTCCAGATCATCTGTCTGGTTGGCCAAGGCCTCAGCCCAGTACATAGCCAAATAAAAATGGCTGCCTCGGTTATCAAGTTCATTCACTTTCCGTGAGGGTGATTTGTTTTCTTGAAGAAATTTGGAAGTTGCGTCATCCAGCGTATCAGCCAAGATTTTTGCTTTAGGATTGTTGTCCAATTCACTCAGGTGCTCCAGCGACGGAGCAAGTGCCATAAACTCCCCTAACGAATCCCATCGCAAGTGGCCTTCTTCAACAAACTGTTGCACGTGCTTGGGTGCAGAACCGCCCGCCCCAGTTTCAAATAATCCACCGCCATTCATGAGTGGAACAATTGACAACATTTTCGCACTTGTTCCAACCTCCAAAATAGGATATAAGTCCGTCAAATAGTCTCGAAGAACATTGCCAGTCACGGAGATAGTGTATTCCCCTTTTCTTATTCTTTCATTTGAAAATTGGGTCGCTTCTGTGGGAG
Source organism: Cytophagales bacterium (assembly GCA_024232835.1). Classification (GTDB taxonomy): domain Bacteria; phylum Bacteroidota; class Bacteroidia; order Cytophagales; family Cyclobacteriaceae; genus JAAEPI01. Next base: position 23,906 of record JAAEPI010000293.1, on the reverse strand, counting down.
AGAGAATGCGTATATCCAGGCCATCGGTATTGTGATTTGGTAAATATGTCTGCACCTTCTTGATCAGTTCCTGATCATGAGCCCTATTCTCATCCAACCAAAAAACGGCTGGCGCACTAGATGCTCGGGCACGGGTCACAGCAAGTTTTACCCAATCTCTGATCGGTGCATCTTTTGCCTGGCACATTCTGAAAATGTCCCCTTGTTCAACAGCCTGCTCCATCAGCACATTCCCAGAAGTGTCGATAACCTTCACCGTTCCATCGCCGGTCATTTGAAAAGTCTTGTCGTGCGAACCGTACTCCTCCGCTTTCTGTGCCATTAATCCCACATTCGGTACACTCCCCATCGTTTTTGGATCAAACGCTCCATTGGCTTTACAATCTTCCATCATGGCCTGATAAATCCCTGCATAGCTTCTGTCAGGGATCACTGCTTTCGTATCTTGTAATTCACCCTCGGAGTTCCACATTTGGCCTGAAGTTCGAATCATTGCTGGCATTGATGCATCAATAATTACATCGCTAGGCACATGCAAATTTGTAATCCCCTTATCGGAATTGACCATGGCTACAGTGGCCATATTTTTATACACTTCATCCAGGTCGTCTTCAATTTCTATTTTTCGAGCAGCCTCCAAGTTTTGGATCTTGGCATATACATCACCAATTCCATTACTTGTATCTACTCCCAATTCTTCGAATAGGTCAGCGTATTTCTCTAAGACATCTTTGTAAAAAACATCCACAGCGGCACCAAAAATAATTGGATCCGACACCTTCATCATTGTTGCCTTCATGTGCAGAGAAAATAGCACATTTTGTTCTCTCGCATGTTGAATTTCCGCAGCTACGAAAGATTTCAGCTTGCTAATGCTCATCACCGAAGTATCAATAATTTCATCTGCCAACAAAGTGGTTGATTCCTTCAATATCTCACTTTGTCCACTTGTTCCAATAAATTCGATTTTCACATCACAGTCTTTCTCTACCGTCATGGATTTCTCACTACCATAAAAATCGCCCTCGGACATGCTCGCTACGTGAGATTTAGAATCGCCACTCCATGCGCCCATAAAGTGAGGATTCTTTCGGGCGAACTCCTTTACTGCACGTGGAGCTCTTCGGTCTGAATTACCTTCTCGCAATACAGGATTCACGGCACTCCCCTTTACCTTGTTGTAGCTAGCTTGAATTTTCTTTTCTTCTTTATTTGCTGGATCTTCTGGATAATCTGGGAGTTTGTATCCTTTTTCTTGCAGTTCTTTGATCGCCTTTTTTAGTTGAGGAATAGATGCACTAATATTCGGTAGTTTGATAATGTTAGCTTCAGGTGTTTTTGCCAAATTCCCCAGTTCAGCCAGATCATCGGAAACTCTCTGATCGTCACTCAAAAAATCTGACAAATTTGCTAGAATTCTTGATGGCAGTGAAATATTCCGTGTTTCCACATCAATGCCTGCAGCTGATGTAAATCGTTTGATGATTGGGAGCAGCGAATGAGTAGCTAGCGCAGGTGCCTCGTCAGTTTTGGTATAAATAATTTTGGATGCCATTAAGTAGGTTCAGATTTATCGTGTCGTTGTTTTAGTAACTTTCCTTTTCGTTTGGAAAATCTAGGTCTTTGATGTCCTTGATGTAATTGCCAACTGCCTCATTCATGATTTTGTTCAGATCAGCATATTGGCGAAGGAATCTTGGTTTGAAATCTTGTGTAATCCCGAGCATATCGTGCAGCACAAGAACTTGTCCGTCCACGTCGGGACCAGCACCAATTCCTATGATCGGAATTTTAACAGCTTTCGCTACTTTTTTAGCCAGTGTTGACGGAATCTTTTCCAGCACAATTCCAAAGCACCCTATTTCCTCCAGCATTTTAGCGTCCTCAAGAAGTTTATTTGCTTCCACATCTTCTTTAGCTCGCACGGTGTATGTACCAAACTTATAAATAGATTGTGGGGTCAAACCCAAGTGTCCCAGGACGGGAATTCCAGCAGTCAGAACTCGTTGGATGCTTTCTTTAATTTCAATTCCTCCCTCCATCTTCACCGCATGGCCGCCTGATTCTTTCATTATTCTGATACTCGACCGCAGAGCCTCAGATGAATTGCCTTGATAACTACCGAAAGGAACGTCTACAACCACCAACGCTCGTTTCACAGCTTTTACTACAGAAGTGGCGTGCCAGATCATATGATCCAATGTAATTGGCAGGGTCGTTTCATTGCCGGCCATCACATTAGATGCAGAATCGCCAACAAGAATAATATCAACGCCCGCTCCATCTATAATTTTGGCCATGGAATAGTCATAGGCCGTTAGCATGGAGATTTTTTCACTCGCTTCCTTCATCTCCAGCAGCTTACGCGTGGTGATTTTCTTATTCGGTTTTTTAGCTACACTCATCGGTCATAAAATTGATGTGCAATTTAGACGAAAACTTAAAGGTTACGAAACGCTGGTATTTACTCTATTTCCATTTAATACTGCAACCCATACTCGGTTTTTGATCTTCGAATACAGGTTCACCCTCTAATAGAGACTCCATAGCATCTTTTAACTCATCACCATTCACCGGTTCATCATTATCTGGTGTGGCTGCATCGAATCGTCCACGATAGACACATTTCAATTCCTTATTAAATAAGTAAAAATCTGGTGTGCAAACAGCTTGGTACGCTTTGGCAACTTCTTGTGTTTCATCGTAGAGATAGGGAAAATCAAACTCCTGTTCTTCACCTTGTTCTCGTAATTTGTCAGGTGCATCTTCAGGATGACTTTCTACATCATTTGAACAGATCGCAACAAATTCAATCCCTCTATGTATGTACCTTTCGGCTATAAAAGCTATTTCCTCTTGAATATGAATAACATATGGACAGTGGGCACAAATGAACATAACCACCAAACCCTCGCCTCCCTTTACTTCTTCAATTGATTTTTTCTCATTGGAAATAACATCCAGAAGGTTAAAATCGGGTGCTTGTGTTCCGAGTGGCATCATAGAGGAAAGAGTTTTTGCCATGTCATCTTGGTTAAGATACTTATCAAAGTTAACCATTCTTGCTCGAAAAAAATCTTAGAATTTGGAGCAATCCGGCCACACGAAATAAACGAACTGGGTTACTTTAAAGCCCTTATTTCGTTTCTCAATTCAATCAATACTTCCGGGTTGTCGGTGATGATTCCATCTACTCCAGCATTGAGCATTTTGAGCATTTCGTCTCTTGTTACCAGTTCATTGGAGTTATCTGAATAGGTGTATACTTCGTATCCTCCAGCATGCAAGGCAAATACCCTTCGTGGAGATAAAGTCTTCCATTCTGGATTTAAAGCCTTCATTCGGTTACTTACTTTGGCATGTCCCAGATGCACTTTTGTTTCTACATAAAATGCAATCAAAGGGGCAGAATCTTCTCCAATCATGAGCTGTTTGGTTTGAATTAATGAATCCAATTCATGAATGTCTTCCAGGTATTCATTTTCATAAGACTGCACAAATATCCAGTCTTCACCATTTGGTTCATTACGAATCACTTCAACCATTTTTTCAGCAAAATCATGATAGTGCGGATGATTCATGTGTTTAATTTCCACTAGGATAATGACATCATCATTGAATTCAACGTTGTGCTCATTAACCAAATCCAGCACCTCTTTCAATGTTGGTATTCTTTCCGTTTTGAAAGGATCAGCAAACCAGCTTCCAACATCAAACTTCTTGATTTGCTCAAGAGTATAATCATGCACACTGTCTTTGTCCGTAAGGTGGTGACCAAGAGAATCTCTTGCAATTCTTTTCAAGGTGGCATCATGAAATACGACTATTTGCTCGTCTTTGGTATGTCGAGCATCTATTTCGATCATATCTACTCTCAAATCCAGCGCTTTCTGGATTGCTTTAAGTGTATTTTCTGGAGCTTGTTTAGCAGCACCTTTGTGAGCAATCACCATAAATTCTTTACCTTTTAGTCTGTCTATATCCGTTGAGGAAAAGAACTCTCGATACAAATACGGCTCGAAAAGAGAGAGTCCAACAAATAGAAGTAAGAATGGGGTGGCGTAAAGTAGAAACCTTGAAGTCATGTGATTAGCATTATTGCGAGATCAATTTAGCAAAAAATAAGATTATCGCCCTCATTTTAGTGATAATCCAAGCTCATTGAGTTGATCAGTCGAAATTATAGAAGGGGAATTTATCATCACATCGCGTCCTCTATTGTTTTTAGGAAAAGCTATGAAATCTCTAATGCTTTCCTGTCCTGAAAGAATCGCACAGAGTCGATCAAATCCCAGCGCGATACCTCCATGTGGGGGAGCGCCGTATTCAAAAGCCTCCATCAAAAAACCAAACTGCGCCTTAGCTTCCTCCTCCGTGAACCCTAAAAGCTTGAACATCCGAGCTTGCAATTTACTATCATGAATTCTGATACTTCCTCCACCAGCTTCTACTCCATTAATGACCAGATCGTAGGCATTTGCTCGAACAGCTCCTGGATCAGTTTCCATTTTGTCAATGTCCTCTGATTTAGGAGATGTGAAGGGATGATGCATCGCATGGTAACGTTTAGTTTCTTCATCCCACTCCAATAGCGGGAAATCTAGCACCCACAGGGGAGCCACCTTTATCGGTTCTCCCTCCTTCTCAGTTCGTAAGTTAAGTTGATCACCCATCTCCAAACGAAGCTCATTAAGTGCCTTCCTCGTTTTATCAGTTTCCCCGGCGAGAATTAGCAACAAATCCCCCGGCTCGGCATCAAACCTCTCTGCCCATGTTTTCAGGTCTTCTTGTGAGAAAAACTTATCAACAGATGACTTGAAGGTGCCATCGACATTGCACTTCAAATAAATCAATCCTTTTGCTCCAATCTGTGGTTTTCGTACAAAATCAGTAAGCGAATCCAGTTGTTTTCGGGTGTACTCGGCACACCCCGATGCATTAATTCCTACAACAAGCTCCGCTGAATCAAACACCACAAATCCATTACTTTGTGTGAGGTCATTTATCTCTTTAAACTCCATCCCAAACCTCAGATCTGGCTTGTCGGAACCATATAAGCGAATAGCGTCATCATATGTCATCCTAGGAAATTGCTCCAAGTCTATTCCCTTTAATTCCTTGTACACATGTTTTGCAAATCCTTCAAAAACCTGAAGAACATCCTCTTGATTCACAAATGCCATCTCGCAATCAATCTGTGTAAACTCAGGTTGGCGATCCGCTCGCAAATCCTCATCTCGGAAACAACGCACCACTTGAAAATATTTATCGAACCCAGCCACCATCAGGAGCTGCTTGAAGGTTTGCGGAGATTGTGGAAGTGCATAAAACTGCCCCGCATTCATTCGGGAAGGAACAACAAAATCCCGCGCTCCCTCGGGCGTGGATTTAATTAGGTACGGGGTTTCTACCTCAATAAATTCTTCTGAATCAAGATAGCTTCGGGTGGCTTGTAATAGCCTATGACGTAATTGCAAGTTTTTCCTTACAGGAGTTCTTCTAAGATCGAGATATCGGTACTGCATTCTCAATTCTTCGCCTCCATCAGTTTCATCTTCAATTAGAAATGGGGGTACTTCTGATTTATTCAAAATAGTCAACCGATCAACATGGATTTCAATATCGCCAGTAGGAATATTTGGATTTTTAGATTCTCGTTCGATGACGATCCCTTCTGCCTGAAGGACAAACTCACGGCCAATTTTTCTTGCCTCTTCCAATAACTCTTCCTTTGTAACTCCTTCTCCGAACATTAATTGAGTCAGCCCATACCTGTCCCTAAGGTCTATCCATAGCCTCCCACCTTTGTCCCGGTTTTTCTGAGCCCAACCAGCAAGCGTTACGCTCGTCCCAATATGTTCTTTCCTTAGCTCGCCGCAGGTATATGTCCTGTACATAAAATTTTGAGAATTATAGGTCGTTGTTTTTAAACAGCGGCAAATTTAGAGATAGTTGGTTGATTAGTTAATTGGTTGATTAGTTAATTAATGAGAGTTTCGTTGCAAATTGCGTGCTTTAAGAAAATCTAGTTATTGTAGAACACATTATCGGCAATATCCATGAATCGCCTTCTATTTTTGGTTTCATTTTTTATTCACTCCTTGTCTCAGGCTCAAGTGGCGTTGATTCCTCGTGAATTGACCGATGACATTTCGATGAAAATCCCTCTTGAGTTGAAGCAGGAACCATCAATATTACAACGAACTACCTCCACAACTTTGGACCTTTTCATGAGTCAGGACAGGCGGTCTGATTTATCTGTGAATAAATCACAATTACGATGGATTGAAGCTGATGAAGAATTACTAAGTCAATTTTATAAAGCTAACATTCTGAATATCTATGATCAGGTGGATATGATTCAGGAGGAGATCAAAGAAGTCAATGGCAAGAAATTCATTGTTTTCGAATTTGTTGGTCAGGTGATTGATGAGCCCAACGCATTTAAGGAAGCGAAGCGAAGGTCAGACTACACGTATATTCAATATTTAGTCGTGGATGATGGAATTCTTATCTTCCGATTTACCACCTCCAGTCGATTGAAAAATTACTGGCAGGAAGCAATCCAAAAGGCGATGGAAAGTGTAGTGATTGAAGAATCAAAAAAGTAGCCAAGTTGGAACTTCAGATTCATTCAGATGAGTATTACATGAAGCAGGCGCTTCTTGAAGCAGAGCTCGCCTTAGTAGAAAAAGAGATACCCGTAGGTGCAGTGATCGTTTGCGAAAACCGAATCATTGCCAAAGCCCACAACCAAACCGAGCGCTTACAAGACATCACGGCTCATGCCGAAATGCTGGCGATCACATCAGCTCAGAATTACCTTGGATCAAAATACCTGAACGAATGCACGCTCTTCGTTTCGCTGGAGCCATGCAATATGTGTGGCGGAGCACTGTACTGGTCTCAAATTGGAAGGTTAGTTTTTGCGGCTAGCGATGAAAAACGTGGTTACTCTCAAACAAGCGAAAAAATTCTCCATCCTAAAACCAAGGTTGAATCTGGATTAATGGCCTCTCATGCCGAAATTCTGATCGAAGAATTCTTTAAGAAAATGCGGGAGTGACCTTTTTGCTTCTAAATTTGTTATTCATTCAAACTAAATAAAAACAAGAACTATGGCTTTCGAATTACCTAATCTTCCCTATGCACATGATGCAGCGAACTAGAAATATAAATCAATGAAGAAAGGCTGGCTTTTTGGTCAGCCTTTTTCATTTCTAAAACTTCAGGTGCTTAACAGTAGCCGATCCATTAATAAGCTGCATAAGTGAGTCGATACCTATTTGCAGATGTTCGTTGACATAATCAGAAGTAACAGCCTTGTCGCTAGCGTTTGTTTTGACTCCCTCAGGAATCATTGGGATATCAGACACAAGTAGTAGCGCACCTGCTGGAATTTCATTTCGAAATGCTGCTGTAAAAATCGTGGCAGTCTCCATGTCTATCGCCATTGCTCGTACTGTATTCAAGTACTTTTTAAATTCTTCGTCATGCTCCCAAACTCTCCTATTGGTCGTGAAAACCGTTCCCGTCCAATAATCCTTTTCGTGCTCTCGGATGGTAGTAGAGATGGCTTTTTGCAAAGCAAACGCCGGAAGCGCCGGTACTTCGGGCGGCATATAATCATTTGAAGTTCCTTCGCCACGTATTGCCGCTATGGGAAGAACCAAATCACCTACTTTATTCTTCTTCTTAAGTCCTCCACATTTACCAAGAAAAAGGGCGGCTTTTGGTTGAATGGCTGTGAGTAAATCTGTGACAGTTGCAGCATTTGCCGAGCCCATCCCAAAATTGATCATGGTGATATTATTGGCTGTAGCCACCTGCATGGGCTTGTCCAAACCGATTATAGGTACATTGTGACTTTCTGCGAACATTTTGACATAGTTGCCGAAATTCGTGAGTAGGATATATTGTCCGAATTTGTCTAGATTCTGGCCAGTATACCGAGGGAGCCAGTTGGCAACTATTTCATTCTTTGTCTTCATTAGAAAGCGAATTTAGCTCAGATTTGCCATTACAATTGACTTAATGAAAGATATTCAAGATAGAACCGACATTATCATTCTGATAGATACCTTCTACAAGAAGGCACTGATCGATAAAATCATTGGCCATTTTTTCACAGAAGTTGTTCCCCTCAATCTGGAAGCGCACTTGCCTAAAATGTATGATTTCTGGGAAAGCACACTGTTTCATAAGGCATCCTACCAAGGAAATCCAATGAAAGTGCATCTTGATTTACATGAAAAGTCTTCTATGACTTACGAACACTTTGATCAATGGCTGAAGCTGTTCAACGATACAACCGATGAGCTTTTTGCTGGAGCCAATGCTGAGCAAATCAAAACAAGGGGACTGAGTATTGCTACAATGATGAAGATCAAAATTATGGGCTAGGCTAAGAAATGGTTAATTTGTAACTTTAGTTTGCCCTTTTCGGATAATCACTAGCAAATTGACAAATGAAGAATTTCACAACTGTTCTAACCATTGCTCTCACTTTCACACTTCTAAGGACCCAAGCTCAGATCCGTTTCGAATGGAGCGATGGAGGGGTAGGTTTAGAAATGACAGAGGATTTTGAGGTGATCGAAAATACAGATGAAGCGTTTGAATTCACACGAACGGATAACCAAATCACGATTACGGTGAAACGATGGTTAGATGTAGAAATTTCACCTGATGATTTGGAAGAGACCACCTACTGGTACGCTGTGGACAATGTATTTGGAGATAGTCTGGATGGACAAAGCTTCGACAGTGGATGCCTGAAAATAGAGCTGTTCGATGTTTGCTACATAATCGGAGCAATGGATAATGGCGATTCTGATTATTATCTGGTGGCTCTGCTGTTGGATATAGATAGCGAAACCCACGCTAAAGTGTCCATCGCATTCACAGAAGGCAATAAGGATATTGCGGTGGGTATGCTGAAAAGCTTCTTCTCTTTTGAAATATAGTCCTTCCTCGAAGGAGCCAGATGACCTAATAAATAGTAGGAAAAAGAGTAAAAAGTCTCAGACGCATTAGACACGAACGGGCGAAGCGAAGATGTATAGGCATACTTCGAGCTGAAGCTCGTGAAGTACCATGCCTATGGCTTGGCAGGGATGATGTGCCTGAAGCTAATCATGAAAAAACCGATGGCGTATTTCAAAGTGAAGGAAAAATCATCGATTACTTATAACATGCATGCACTTCAACGCTTGAAAAAGCTATCCTATTCTTTGATAATTAATTTGTTAAGTATTTTTCAGCAGGCCCTATTTAGACCTATCGCAAAGCAATAGCCGTGCTCCATTCTGTGCATCCCGAAACCCAATCAAGAAAAGCTCTCCACCTTCCTTCAATTTAAATTTCTTCAATACCTCTTCAGGTTTGGCCGGATAGTTTTTGGTGATCACATTGACTTGTCTTTGTGGCAAGTATTCCTTGATTATCACTGGCGTGACTCTTTCAAAGAGGATCATAAACTGACGACCAGGAAAATTTGGAATCAGGTTGTCGGAAGAATAAATGTGTGTATTCGCTGCAATTTTGACTACCCCGAATCGGGTACCGATCGTTTTAAAAGCCCCCGCCTTAAGAATTGAAGCATTGGGTATCAACAAGAAATTAGACGGATTTGAGATTGCAACCTCAGCCTTCTCCTCTTCAGAATAGCCGAAATTAAAATCTTCCCTTCCTTCACTAGGTATGTTTACTGTTTTGATAACTGGTTCAGAGGTCTCTTTGGTAAAATCTATCAGAAAAAGCACTTCTTTGCATTCGTTTTTCACGCTCAATACGTGTACTTCTCTTACTCCTTCTAGATCCTTTATCCCAGCTTTGATATCCAATAAGGGCGAGGCTTTGATTAGCAGATGAGTGGCATCATATTTCAGCGTTTTGATTAACTGCGAAACATCAGGCGAACAGTCGCTGAACAGTACCATTCTGCGTGAATCACTCCGTCGGTCAGGATCGATGAATATGACGGGTTTGACAGGAATATCTCCTGTGATCAGAAACGATTCAGCCTTTTGGTTGATCACTTCCACCTTACTATCCAGCAAGCTAGCATTTCGCTCCATACAATCACATAACTGACCATTAGATTCCACATAAATGGCCTGATCAAAGGATTTACTCATTTCCAGAAAATCCACACCCATACCACCAGTCAGATCAATTAGCAATTTCCCAGAGACCAATTGGGCCTTATAACTTGCCATCACCTCCGATGAAGATTGCTCAACCGAAAGAGGCGGTGGGAAAATTAGATCAGGATTGGCATACCAGATTGGTAGCTTGTCTTTGGCCTTCTGACGTGAACGAATTTGTTCAACTAGAAATTTTATGTTGCTTTTGAATTGGGAAGGTGGATTGAGTAAAAGTTTGGTAACATCAGAATCAAGATTGTTCTGAATGAATTGTTTTTCAGCAATGGTTAGCACACCAAAAGATGCTCATGAACATACTCAGCAATCTGTATTGTATTGGTGGCGGCTCCTTTTCTTAGGTTGTCAGATACAATCCACATATTTAGTGTATTGGCTTGGGTATCATCTCGTCGAATTCTGCCAACAAATACCTCATCTTTTCCATGTGCAGTTAATGGCATGGGATATTCATTCTTTTCAGGATTGTCTTGTAAGATTATGCCGGGTGCTTCGGTAAGGAGATGTTTGATTTTCTCAATGTCATAATCATTTTCAAACTCAATATTCACAGATTCAGAATGCCCACCTTCCACCGGAAGACGAACGCATGTCGCTGTGACCTGAATTGTGTTATCGCTGAGAATTTTCTTTGTTTCATTCACCAGCTTCATCTCTTCCTTGGTGTAGTCATTGTCCAGAAAGACATCCACATGTGGGAGCACATTCATGTCAATTGGATGCGGGTATACCATTCTATCCGAATGGCCATTTTGCTTCTCGTCATTCAACTGATCCACCGCTCCTTTTCCTGTTCCTGTAATCGATTGATAAGTAGAAACGACGACACGTTTGATTTTGAATGCTTCATGAAGAGGAGCCAAGGCTAGAACCATTTGAATAGTTGAGCAATTTGGATTGGCAATGATTCTATCATCCGCTTCAAGTTGGTTTCCATTGATTTCTGGGACAATCAATTTCTTAGTTGGATCCATTCGCCAGGTAGACGAATTATCAATTACAAATGAGCCCACCCCAGCAAACTTTGGAGCACAATTCAGTGATACGTCACTACCGGCTGATAACAAGACAATGTCTGGTTTCTTAGCGAGGGCATCTTCCATGCTAACTACACGGAACACTTTTCCGCAAAAGTAGATTTCGGTACCAATTGAACGCTCAGATGCCACAGGAATCAATTCATCCATTGGAAATTTCCTTTCCTCAAGAACTTTGATCATTTCCCTCCCAACGAGTCCTGTTGCCCCGATCAGTGCCAACTTCATGATTTACTCATTTAAACAGCATTATGGGATGCAAAACTACTAATTTTAGCAACCCAGATATATTCGAAACATGAGAGTTTTCATTTCCCTATGTGTTCTGTCGATTTCTGTTTGTTTGTATGCACAAATAAAGGAAGATTTTGAGGATGGTAACTTGAGTGACGGCACTCCTCTTACTTGGTCACCATCTCAGATATCTGGAGGGGATGACTTTGCAATTGTGTCTGGGGAGCTAAACTCTAACGGACCTTCCGCAACCAGCACAATTTTTGTTTCTTCAAGTCAGTCGATCGATTTTATCAATAATGATGTGATCTGGACGTTCAAAGTGCGATATACTGGAGGGGTGCCAAGCAGCAGCAATTATGTGGAAGTGTATTTGATTAGTGATATACCTAATTTGTCCACATCTCCCAATGGGTATTATATCAGATTAGGTGAAAGCGGAAGCGCTGACGGTATTGATTTATTCAAAACCAATAGTAGTACTGCCGTTATTGCAGATGAGAGCAATTTGATTGCTGCTTCACTTGATGCACATATTCGAGTGACAAGAACTGGCACAGGTGGTTGGACACTTGAGGCAGATGCTGCTGGAGGAAATTCGTTTGCGCCAATTGATTCAGTTAACGATACAGACTTTACATCAGGAGACTATTTTGGATTTCTAGTGAGGCACTCAAGTACCAGAAATCAGAGTTATTTCTTCGATGATTTCACGCAAACGATTACTCCAATACCCGATACAACACCCCCTAACTTGAGCGGAGTATCAACCATTTCTTCTACTGCTGTTGACATTACTTTCAACGAGGATGTGGATCAAACAACTGCTGAAAATTCGGCTAATTATGACATAGACGGTGGCATCAGTGTGGTATTGGCGCAACGTGATGCTTCTGATCATTCGTTGGTTCATCTGACCACTTCCACTCTAACCAATGGGGTGGACTACTCCTTGACAGTGGACAATGTGGAAGATGAAAGTGGGAATGCCATTGCCTCTCCCATTCAGGCCGATTTCTCATATTTAGCGTTAAGTACCGCCTCATTTAGAGATATTCAAATCAATGAATTTCTAGCTGATCCAACCCCATCACAAGGGTTACCTGAGGTAGATTTTGTAGAGCTCTATAATCCCACCTCTAATTACTATGACCTAGATGGCTGGCAAGTTGGAGATGCCGTTGGTCAATCTGGTGCGATGGCAAGTTTTGTTCTTGCGCCTGACAGTTATGTGATCATTTGCCCAACGACAAATGTGTCTGATTTTGAAGTTTTTGGAGATGCCATTGGCGTCTCTTCTTTTCCCAATTTCAATTCGTCAACTGACGATGTAGTCAAATTGTATAATGATGGGGATGTAGCTATTGATTCAATAGCTTATTCTGGTTCAGACGTTCCGGACGATGGAATTACACTCGAACAGGTCAGCCCAAATCGAACGTGCTCCGGCATTTTCAATTTTGCTCCATCCTCGGACGCTAGTGGAGGTACTCCCGATGGTGTAAATAGTGCCTTCATGCTTGACAATATGGGGCCTAATTTGATTACTGCATTAGTCATCTCTGAAGATTCTTTGAGGTTCGATTTTGATGAAGTCATAGATCAAACATCAGTACAGGTTGGTGATATTACTTTTCTACCCAATTTGATTACTACTGAAGTTTACACCCTAGGAGGGTATCCTGAAAGTGTGTTTTTAAAACTAGGAGAAACTTTAGTGGCCAATGACCCTTATCAGGCGACCCTTACTGGAGTTACCGATTGCGCAGGAAATGGTTTGGCATCTGGCATGACATCCTTCACTCTGCGAATCTTTTCTACACCCAATTTTAGGGATGTTCAAATAAATGAGTTTATAGCTAATCCCACACCCTCAGTTGGGTTACCTGAAGTAGATTTTGTAGAGCTATTCAATCCCACTTCTAATTATTATGATCTAGATGGCTGGCAAGTTGGAGATGCCATTGGTCAATCTGCTTCTTTGGCGAATTATGTTCTTGAGCCAGATAGTTATGTAATCGTTTGTTCTACCTCTGATGTAGAAGATTTTGAGGTTTTTGGAGATGCCATTGGCGTATCTTCCTTTCCCAATTTCAATTCGTCAAGTGATGTTGTGGCTGTTTATTCGGATTTAGGTACTGCAGTGGATTTAGTAACATATGGCAATAATGATTTACCTGTTAATGGCATTTCATTGGAGTTAGTCAATCCAAATTTGGCCTGTTCAGGGATTTTCAATTTTGAACCGTCACTACACGAAAATGGGGGCACTCCAGGTGCTGAGAATAGCGTGCTCATGATTGTGCCAGATAAGTTCGGCCCGAATCTTACGACAGTGAGAGCCCTGACAAGCGATTCAATACGGCTTGATTTCGATGAAGCAATCGATCCAGCTACAACGCAAACAGGTGCTATCAGTTTTCAACCAGCCCAAACAATCGAGACCATTTATGCTTTGGACGATTACCCTCAAAGTGTATTCATTAAGCTTACGCAGGCTATTCAGCCCAACACATCTATTGAAATTACTGTGACAGGATTTCAAGATTGTTCTGGGAATGAAGTGGATGAAGGAACTTTGTCTTTTTTATTAGGTCTGGAGCCCGATGAGAATGATATTCTATTGAGTGAGGTGCTATTTGATCCACGACGAGAAGCATTTGATTTTGTTGAAATTTTCAACCCATCCGCAACTGAAAATTTTGAGCTAAAAGGATGGAAGCTGGCTCGGATCTTTGGTGGGATCGTTGAGGACGAAGAGGAAATAGCACCAGAGAGTCTATTGATTGAGCCGAGACAATTTTTGGTTTTTACGGAAAATGCTTCCGATCTGGCCATTCAATACCCATCGGGTAATTCAGAAGTTTTCGTTGAATTGAGTGGATTACCTTCATACAGCAATGATGAAGGCTCGATTGTCTTACTTAATTCAGATAGCGAAGTGGTTCAGCAATTGGATTACAAGGACGATTATCATTATGAACTACTAGAAGATGTTGAAGGGGTTTCACTCGAGCGAGTTTCTTACGATAAGGAAGTGAATGACCCAAATAATTGGAGATCAGCGGCTAGTACGGTTGGTTTTGCAACACCTGGTCGAGTCAATTCTCAGTCAGCAGAAATAGGCATAGCAATGGGACAGCTTGAAATCGAGCCCAAAGTATTTCTTCCAGGAAATACTGGATCAGGCAGAGATTTTACTGTCATCAACTATTCGTTTAATCAGGGAGGAAAATTTGCGAACATCATCATTTATGATCAAAGTGGCCGACAGGTGAAGCAGATAGCCAATGGCGCATCTCTTTCAACGTCCGGATTCTTCCGATGGGATGGCACAACAGATAGCGGCTCTATTGCCCGAATGGGCTACCACGTTGTTGTTTTCGAAGTGTTCGACGGAAACGGCAAAAAGAATACCCTCAAAGAAACGGTCGTTGTAGGTAGGAGTTTTTAGAGCAAACCACATTCCACCTATTCTAAAAGACACCCATGACAAAGTGTCACGGAAATTCCTTTGGCACAACCATTGATACCAGCAAGTCAGATTAGAATTTATCAACAAGAATATAAAGTACAATGGGAAAGATTATTGGAATTGACTTAGGAACCACCAACTCTTGTGTGGCTGTCATGGAAGGAAATGAGCCTGTCGTCATTCAAAATAGTGAAGGCCGACGAACAACTCCTTCTATTGTGGCTTTTCTGGATGATGGGAAAGGCGAAAGGAAAGTAGGCGACCCTGCCAAACGTCAGGCGATTACAAATCCACAGAATACAATTAGTTCTGTAAAACGATTTATGGGAAAGAAATTTTCTGAGGTTTCTGCCGAAAAGAAGAATATGACCTACAAAGTGGAGGCTGGATCAAATGATGTTGTCAGGGTGAAAATTGGAGACAGAAACTATACACCTCAGGAATTGTCAGCAATGATTCTTCAGAAGATGAAGTCTACAGCTGAAGATTTTGTTGGGCAGGAAGTAAAAGAAGCAGTGATTACTGTGCCGGCTTATTTCAATGATGCAGAGAGGCAAGCAACAAAAGAGGCGGGCCAGATTGCCGGCCTTGAGGTGAAGCGAATTATTAATGAGCCAACTGCCGCTGCACTCGCTTATGGTCTTGACAAGAAAGACAAAGACATGAAGATTGCGGTGTACGATTTAGGAGGCGGAACTTTTGATATCTCTGTTCTGGAGTTGGGTGATGGTGTATTTGAAGTAAAATCCACCAACGGTGATGTACACTTGGGAGGAGATGATTTTGATTCTGTTATCATCGAATGGTTGGCAAGCGAATTCAAAAACGACGAAGGACTTGACTTAACCCAAGATCCTATGGCTCTTCAGCGATTAAAGGAAGCTGCGGAAAAAGCAAAAATTGAACTTTCAAGCTCAACAGAAACAGAAATTAATTTGCCATACATCATGCCAGTAGATGGCGTGCCAAAGCACTTAGTTAAGAAATTGACAAGGGCGAAATTTGAGCAACTGGCAGATTCTTTAGTGAAACGATCCATGAAACCCGTGGTAGAGGCACTTAAGGATGCGGGTGTGAGTACTAGCGAAATTGATGAGGTGATCCTGGTAGGAGGGTCAACTAGAATTCCAATCATCCAAGAGCAAGTGGAAAAATATTTTGGAAAGAAACCATCCAAAGGAGTGAACCCTGATGAAGTAGTAGCAGTAGGTGCCGCTATCCAGGGGGGGGTATTGACCGGAGAAGTAAAAGATGTTCTTCTTTTAGATGTAACACCTCTTTCATTAGGTATCGAAACTTTGGGAGGAGTGTTCACCAAACTTATTGAGTCAAACACCACTATTCCTACTAAGAAGTCAGAGTCTTTCTCAACAGCAGCAGACAATCAACCATCAGTAGAGATTCATGTGTTGCAAGGCGAGCGGCCTATGGCAAATGCGAATAAGTCGATCGGCAAATTTCACTTAGATGGAATTCCACCAGCACCAAGAGGAATGCCTCAGGTAGAAGTGACTTTTGATATTGATGCAAATGGTATTCTGAATGTATCGGCAAAGGATCAAGGTACTGGTAAAGAGCAAAAAATCAGAATTGAAGCATCATCAGGATTGACTGATGAGGAAATTGAAAAGATGAAGAATGAGGCTAAGGCCAATGAAGAATCTGATAAGGCAGAGAAGGAGAAAGTTGACAAGATCAACGAAGCAGACGGTATGATTTTTCAGACTGAAAAGCAGCTGGGTGAATTCGGGGAGAAATTGTCAGACGGAAATAAAACTGCAATCGAAGGAGCTTTGACCAAATTGAAAGAAGCGCATACATCAAAAGATACGGCGGCTATCGACGCAGCACTTGGCGAGTTGAATACCGTTTGGACAGCAGCTTCGCAAGAGATTTATGCAGCACAGCAAGAAGCTCAGGGTACAGAGGGAGCTGCTGGCGAACCAGCGACTGATGGAGATGCTGGTGCGGCAGCTGATGCAACGGACGTAGAGTTTGAAGAAGTAGAGGAAGTAGAAGAAGAGAAAAAATAATCTCTCTGAAAAATGTATTACAAATCCTCATTCCAGACTTGGGATGAGGATTTTTTTGTAGTTCTAACTCCCGAATCTCAGTTTTTATCAACTCAATAAGATTACTGGGGTATTGATCAATGCCTTCATAAAAATCTTCCAGTATTTTCATCAGCTTTGATCACAAAAGTTCAATTAATGTCATCAATTGATTTTGTGCCGATTTGACTTGTGCTACAAAAAGAGTGTAGGCATGTGTTATAACATCAATCTCGCACAGTGCAAAATAGGCTGATCAGATTCGAATTGTACATCTGTGATTAGGTATAATTGTGAGTTGGTTGTTGATAGTAGAGGACTGTTCATTTCGTTCTTAAAATTGAAGTGAACATCAACGCCTAATAATCTTAAATGAAGCTGAAAATTTATTTTCTTCTATTGTGCTCAGCATATGGTTCGATGAGCCAAAATCTCAATTTCATTGAAAATAAGGGGCAATGGGCAGACTCAGTGCTTTTCGCAGCAGATATGATTGGTGGCCGAGCGTTAGTAAGCAATGAGGGGATTTCTTTCATTTTTGCTGATCCGAAAGTAGTTGCCAGAGTTTTTGATCACGCGCATGATTTACCAAATGCTAAGGAATTAATAAATGAAGACATAGATTTTTCTAAAGTTTCTTTGCAATTTATTGGCAGTAAGTATACTTCTGGAATTGGGCTAAAACCTAGTCAGACCTTGTACAATTATTTTTTAGGGGCTGACGAGAGAAATTGGGCTTCAGGTTGTCATTCATATGAATCTGTAGTTTTTGAAAATCTCTATGAAGGAATTGATCTTAAAATATATTCTTCGGACAAGAATCTAAAATACGATTTTATTGCCCATCCTGGAGCCAATATTAATGACATCCAGATTAAATATGCTGGAGTTCGAGACCTAGAAATAAAGGGTAAAGAAATCAGAGCAGAGACGCGCTTTGGACAACTCACAGAACGAGCACCGATGGTCTATCAGAACGGAGCATCTACCAGAAAACAAATCGAAGCAAGTTTCAAAATCAACAAAGGCAAGGTGGGTTTTAAAATCAACGAATACGATAAGTCGACAGATTTGATCATTGACCCTGAACTCATTTTTTCCACATTTTCTGGGGTGACATCTGATAATTTTGGATATACGGCATGCTTTGACGATCGAGGTAATTTGTATAGTGGGGGGATTATTTTTGGTACAGGTTTACCCGCAACCAATGGAAGTGGTTTTGGAGGAGGGGTGTCAGATATTGCCATTCTTAAATATGATTCAACCGGGAGTTTTTTGGAATACGCAACTTTTCTTGGCGGTAATTCAGAAGATGTGCCTTTAAGTTTGATTGTGAATAATAATGGGGAACTTGTTATTCTAGGTAGCTCAGGTTCAACGGATTTTCCAACCAGTGCTACTGCCTATGACAGAACATACAATGGAGGTTCTCCATTCGCCCTTTTTGGGCCATACAATCAGGGAGCAGATATAGTACTGACTAAGTTGGACGCAAGTGGAAATCTCGTCTCATCTACGTATGTTGGTAGCAGCGGTAATGATGGAGTGTTATTACCTTTGAGTGGTGTAGGGGCCAATGCGCTCATTCGCAATTATGGTGATCATAATAGAGGGGACATTTTTACAGATTCTTCTGATAACGTGTATGTCGCATCCTCAACTAACGGGACAGATTTCCCAATCAATAGCACACTTCAAACAGCATATGGCGGAGGTA
This sequence comes from Cytophagales bacterium, assembly GCA_024232835.1. GTDB lineage: Bacteria > Bacteroidota > Bacteroidia > Cytophagales > Cyclobacteriaceae > JAAEPI01. The sequence goes on along the minus strand of JAAEPI010000293.1, from coordinate 5,223 downwards.
ATTCTGATGGCGTAGTGTTTTCGTTAAATTCTGATTTATCCGCTTTACGATGGAGTTCGTACATTGGAGGAATTGGTGACGATGCGGCTCTATCTATAAAGCTGGACTCTAAGGAAGATTTGTTTGTTGGAGGAGGTACTACTAGCACTGATTTTGTAACCAAAGGAGATCCAATCAATCCTTCATTTTTAGGTAGTGTCGATGGCTTTATAAGTAAAATATCAACCTCTGGCGACAGCTTGATCTCTAGCACCATGCTAGGTACACCTGCTTATGATCAAGTATATTTTATAGATATCGACGAGGATGACAATGCATATGCTTTTGGGCAAACTAAGGGGAATTATCCAGTAACCGAAGGGGTGTTTACTGTCCCGAACAGTGGCCAATTTATTCATAAATTAGATGGGACACTTTCTACTACCATTTTCTCCACTGTATTTGGGTCAGGGACACTGGAGCCTAATATTTCTCCAACGGCATTTTTGGCCAACGAATGTGGCAACATTTTACTTAGTGGTTGGGGAGGGGTAGTTAATAGTGATTCGAGCCCTAATGCCGGAAATACTTTTAATATGCCAATAACCCCTGACGCGGACTTCCCGACAACAGATGGCTCGGATTTTTATTTGATGGTCTTATCTGCTGATGCAAATGAGCTACTATACGGAACGTACTTTGGAAGCACCAATAGTACTGGAGATCACGTAGATGGGGGTACAAGTAGATTTGATAAACGGGGCATTATTTATCAGTCCGTATGCTCTTGCGGAGGAGGGACTGATAATTTCCCAACAACAGCAGGAGCATATTCCAACACAAACAATGGGGTCAATGCGAATGGAGTTCCGAGATGCAATAATGCTTCATTCAAATATGATTTGTCCATGCTCTCGGCTAAGATGAAAGTCACGGATGAGGGAAACAATGAGGTATTCACTGGATGTGCACCTTTGACGTTGAATTTTCAAAACCTTAGTCTTGGAGGTGTAGATGTGCTTTGGAAATTTGGAGATGGAGAGGTTTCCAGTGAAGATTTCAGTACACATACTTTCGAAAATTCTGGATCCTATGATTTAGAGCTAATAATTAGCGACCCCACAACTTGTGTCGCAAGTGATACAGCAAGATTAGTTATACAAGCCTTCCCTGCTGTAAATGGAATGGTAGAACTCGATGAGGTTACAATTTGTCAGGGTGAGCAGATCGTTCTACAAGCAAGTGGAGGGGTAGACTATGCTTGGTTTCCCAATGAAGGGCTAAGTGCCTCAAATATACCGAACCCTATTGCCAGCCCCGATGACACCACGAATTATACAATAAATATTTTCAACTCAGACGGCTGCTTCGACACGAAAATTATTAAAGTGAATGTTACCCCGGAAATTATCTATGACTTTAACATTTTGCGAACCAACTATTGCGCTGAGCGATCGGTGTATCAATTCGAGAGCAACTTAAATTTACCCGATGAAGTCCTTTGGGATTTTGGAGATGGGTCTGGATCGGGGAATCTGAGCGCATTCCATGTTTATGATCAAAACGACGAATACGATGTAACTCTATCTACAGGATCAGATTATCCGTGCATTGAGCCTGTAACAATTACTTTGTTGAATGATGAGGTTTTTGTTCCCAATGTGTTTTCTCCCAATGGAGATGGCATTAACGATAGTTTCGTCATTAGATCTTTGTATAGACCTTCATTGTTGATCCTTAAGCGCACAGGGGAAGTAGTATTTGAATCGACTAGCTACAAGAACAATTGGGATGGTGGAGGACTCAAAGAAGGAACTTACTATTATTCTTTAAAATTCCCCAAAGGGGAAGTTTGTAACGGGTGGGTTGAAATAAAGAAATAACGCTAGATTAGGTCATTTAGATTTATCGAAGTTCCAATAGCATTGGCATCTTAAAAGCTTACGCCTATTCCAGCCTGCATCTGAAATGGAGCAGGGCTGGATACCTGAACTAAGAATGTAAGAACTAATAATCCAATTATCCGCATAAAACCATTTTATGTAAATGTAATGAAGCTATGTAATCGGTGAGTCCTTGAATTTGCATCTGCAACCAACACTAGCTAAGCCTTCTCACCAAAAATCTTTTTTCACCTTACCTTCATTTCTATTCAGCGAATTCTTAAGTTTTTGCCATTCGAAGAAGTAGACTATCCGAGCCGTCCATACCCCATATTTGAATTTTACCTCTTTTTCATCCCCTCCAAGTTTGAGTGGCTTTACCAAACTTGCAAATGGCCGATCATACATTAGATCCACGCCCAGCCACGGAAAAAATTTTACCGTTGTACCGACCCTGTAGTTGAAACTCACTTCTCGCATGGAATTGTAAGCTACATCTTCGAATTCATCATTTCCAGTATTGGTCTCCAAAAAACCGGTTTGAGGCGCACGGGTGAACTCAAGCCTTGGGTTTACTGAGAAGCCACTATTTAAATAGAACCCTTTGGATGCTTCATATTGAACCTCTACCGGAATGTGCATATCTGCGACGGTTCTTCGCTCATAGTAAATGTCATTTCTAGTCCTAGTGTTATGAACTCTCACATCTACAGTTGTTTTGCTTCCATCAATGCCTGTTCGAAATAGCCATTTTTCGTTTATTGGGAGAGTAGTCATAAATGATCCGGATGGGTAATTAAGACCCGCCTTAGAATAACTAAAGATTAACGTGTCCGCAACCCGCGCACTTGCATGTGACTTATCGCTACCCAAGACAAACCCAAACTGCAGTTGATGGCTCCACTGAGCACTGAGGCTCAGTGGTAATAGACAGATAATAAGATAGAGGAATTTACTCATGCACTCATTTTTGATTAGGGTCGTATCTGGTCTGCATTGGCCACTTCATCTTTCTTTTTGCCCAGGTCAAAGTAATAAACAAGTTTAACGGTCGTAGTTCGATATCTAAAATCTACCTCATTCTTAGTTCCCTTATATTTTATTGGAGATTTTATCAGATTAGTGAAAGGGGCAGAATATAGAAGCTCGGCTCCAATATGCTTAAAAGGCCTTAATGTAAGGCCGTATCTGTAGCTTACCTGACAATTACGATACACATCAATTGCCTCCGAGATCAAGTCTATATCCTCATTTGACCAATACAAACTTGCGATCTCCTGATTTACTTCCAAACCCGAATACTTGCTTTTTAGCATCCGGCTAGCCATAATGCCTCCATTCACATATATTCCTTTCCTTACTTGAAACTGAAAATCAATGGGAAGATTTACCTGAGTACTTGCGCCCCAATTTCTAATAAGGTAACCAATTTCCATTCTGGAAGGTTCATAGACTAAAATACTTGTCCAATTCTTATACATCTCCAAACCTACCCGAACAGAAAACCTTTCTCTAAACTTGTGAGAAGCTGCTAAAAACCAGTAATCTTCACCTCCGTTAGGGTTCAAAATCCGCAAGTCCATTTCATTTTCTATAGTCACAAAATTTGGATGCCCATTAATTCCAATCTGAAATCCGAATCCGGCTTGCATTTGAACTTGAGCATTGCAGATAATAGAAAATAAAAGCAAAAAACTACACACAAATTTATCCATATTTTAAATTTTGCTTACTTGTATATTCTTCTTGTAAGGATTTGGAATGTACCAGACCGCAAATGCCATTGAGTTTTTTCCTCATTACAATCTCCATATGCAGTACCATTATTTCTATGGAATTCAGTTGATACAATAAAATCATGTCGCCCTGGAACACAATGCCAATCTACACTGGTTGTTGGGTAGGGGAGGTCTTCTGGCCTACCATTAGGAAAAAATAGTTTTGTTCCACATTTGTACGCACAAGTTTTATTATTGTCACAATCAGGATTAGAACCTGTTGGATCTTTTTCATAAAACCATAACCAAAACTTGTCCCCGCTATCCCAATCAAACATATGTTTACCAATTGATCCATTCACATTCCACCATTTTTCAATATCATTAATATAGCTTCTTTTAGAAGGTTCGAAGACACCTAAGTGCTTTGCTTTGGTTTTATAGCCTCCATTGTAGGTATAAACCAAAAGTTTTATCTCGGGGGCTCCCGATATCCAATGCTCAATATCGTTTAATGCCACATCGTCAAACCTCATACTTTTGATATTTTCAGTATCACAACTTGCGGAACTACCCCCACCTCCTGTTGAGTCTCCTCCTCCAGTGCCGCCGCAATCAATTGGTACTTCTTCTATTAAATAAAGATTATAATTCAAAGTTTTAGCATACGGCTCAGCTAGATCACAATCATCTATAGCAGCTCGAGCCGTATGATCTACAGGGAAAGCCATCACCCGCTCACTAGGCGAGATTACGATTGTCAATTGCTCGGGTTCTTCAGAAGATGAAATTTCGTATGTATTGCCCTCCGAATCATAGGCAGTAACCATATCTGTGGTGCTTTCATCATAGTCAGACTCCATTACGGCAATTAGTGGATTTAAGCTTCCTGTTTCCCAATCTTCGGCAGAACCACTTGCTAATTCCGGAACCGCTATTTGCATGGTTGGGTATTGAGCCTCAAGCTGTGCCAGTAACTCGTCTAGGTCATTAGCACTTGTTCTGGCGGCACTTGCATTCGTATATAAGGCTTCCTGAAAAGTCAGAGTTTCTCCACGGGCATTGGTTTTGCCACTTACTTCTTTGTTTTTTGCTGCGGCAAACAGGATGTCATAATCTCCATCAAATTTGGCAACAGCTTCCTCTTTTACGAAATTCCTCATTGATTCGTCCTGCAATGATGCTGCAAGCAAGTTAGCAAATTGATGCGCAAGCGCATCCTGTGCTTCATTCTTTTCAAATATTACTTCGTTTTCATTGATGGGTGCTTCTTCTGAATTTTCCTGACAACCGAGGATCATAGCCAGGCAAGCCAATAAGGTAATTTTAATCTTTTTCATAAGATTAAGTAGTTTAGTGTGAAAGAAAAATCACATTAAACCTACAGGGGGGGGGGTATGAGAATTCCAAATAACTCGGCGAAAAGTTTCCCACATAGTATGCATTCCGCTATTATCAAATGATAATGTTTTTATGGTTGATTCGTAATCAAAAAGGAATTTACTCCTTCACAAACCCCTCGATCCTGACACTATTATCTGAGTAATAGGTTTCGTAGAAGAAGGCTATCTCATCTTCATTCATTGCGGCAGCTTCATAAATCATTTCCTGAATGCTCTCTGATGAGGGTCGTACAATCTGCT
>JAAEPI010000292.1 GCA_024232835.1 Cytophagales bacterium | reverse complement strand
GCCCACTTCCGTTTTGTCTTGGTAACTCTAAAATAAGACATTGATTTTAGGATCAAAAACAACCACTCAAAAACAGACTCCTTTTTGTCAACTTGGCGTAAATCACTCAAAAACAGACTCCTTTTTGTCCATTACACCCAACTTTATCGTTTTTCGTCTGGGGAATATTATAGTGAAATGTGCGAAGATCTAGAAAACCTGAAGGTGCTGGACATCCAGATAGAATCAATAACCTGTGATGGACTCAAGGCAACCCTCAAAGCGATCAGGAAGGTCTATCCCGAGGTAATCTTACAACGATGTGTTGTACATGTTCACCGAATGGCGAATGTATGGTTAAGACAAAAGCCTAAGACACAGGCATCTATAGAATTGAAACGAATCGTCAATTTATTACCACTAATCCAGAGCCATAACGATAGAAAACTCTTTACCAGCCGACTTATGGATTGGTATAAACATTATGAGTCATTTATTAATGAGAAAGCCAGAAACGAAGCAACAGGCCGATGGTGGTACAAGCATAAGTACCTAAAAAGAACAACTACGTTAATAAGCAATGCTCTACCCAATTTGTTCTGCTATCTGGACAATCCTGAGATACCCAAATCAACCAACGGGCTGGAGTCATTTTTCGGCCACTTGAAGGATAATTTAAGTATTCATCGTGGACTCTCTTATGCAAACCGAAAGGCTTTCATTGTTTGGTATCTTCACCTAAAAAACCAATCGAGAGAGTAGGTTTTCTTAGCCATGCACAACCTTCCGGTATAATAGAAAAGAGCAGCCCTAACGAGCTGCTCTTATCATACCGTATAGGTATCGACTCTATTGCTGGTAGGTTGCTCCTCAGCAGAGCCCACTTCCTCTTCAAGTCGATGTTAGAAATTTAGTCAATTCAACAACAAATTCCACCAACTATTTTTGAGCTCATTACCTAATGTTTTTATGATTAATTCGTAATCAAAAAGGAATTCACTCCTTCACAAACCCCTCGATCCTGACACTATTATCTGAGTAATAGGTTTCGTAGAAGAAGGCTATCTCATCTTCATTCATTGCGGCAGCTTCATAAATCATTTCCTGAATGCTCTCTGATGAGGGTCGTACAATCTGCT
>JAAEPI010000291.1 GCA_024232835.1 Cytophagales bacterium | reverse complement strand
TCCGCTTACATAAAGGTCCAAATTTTCCCATAGGATTCTTTCTAAACTGCTGATAATTATATCTTGAGTTCAAATTTTCTCTTCCCAAAATTTATCCCTAAATTGCTATAACTTTTTGGTACGCTAAAACTCCTAGTGAATCCTGCATTCGATCTTCAGAGAAATCATACTCACCCAGAAGGTTAATATGAGCCCATGAAATCGGTGAATGATTTTTAATTGCAGTCAGTAACCTTTCCCGATTCCCCTCATTGTCAATCCGCTTCAATTTCTGAGTCAGATACATATAATTCCAACAGATTATCGCATTCTTAATGAGGCGGTTGCATGATTCAGCGACTTCCTGATCTTCTTTGTTTGTCTGGGTAAACTCTCTAGGATTCCCAACCGCTACAGCTCGGGTGAATTTGTTTGCCAGTTCAACTCGGTTGAGTTGTTTTTCAATTGATTGCCTTAGTTCCAGGTCATTCAAATATTGAAGAATAAACTTCGATTTTATGATCTGGCCGAAAGCTTTCATAGCTTTGTATAGATCATGCTGCTTTGAGTATGAATTCAACCTTCGAAAAATATCTGAAGC
>JAAEPI010000290.1 GCA_024232835.1 Cytophagales bacterium | reverse complement strand
TTATAAGAGTCGTGAATAACATAAATCACGGAGCTATCACGGCCGCTTGATCAAGAAATATTAACATATGATAACCAGCAACATCGACCAAATAGAACTCGCATTATTAATACATATGGATTGTGAAGTAACCAAACCAAATAAAATAGTCAATCCGCTCAATTTTCCACTTACAAATTATTAACAATTCAATTATGCCACTAGCAGCTAACATAAAAACAACTGATGAAGCCTCTCCAATTCTCCAAGAAGAAATGGCTGAAAATTTACTTACAATAAGTAAAAATAATTCACCTGAATTCAACATTACAAAACGTCCTTCTGGGAAGGGTGGATTTGAAAAAATAAAAATTTACCTAGAGGGTAGATTGACGGTGGAGCATGTCGACGACATTTCCAAGGATATATCTGACTCATTCGATACCTATCAGAGTATTGCAATCATCCTTAGGAATGTTCACGAAATAGATTTGGCCATCATCCAGTTGCTCTTTTTTCTTAAGACAGCAGCCATAAAAGCTGACAAGCACGTAGTTAACCTATTTGACATCAATGAATTGGAAATTGACAATATTAAAAAATGTGGCTTTGGTGGGATGTTCTTAAAATCAACACAATAATGAAAAAAACTGTGCTCATAGTTGACGATTCAGAAAGTATCAGAGAATTAGTGGGAGTTACACTTGAAGATGCTGGATATACGGTGTATAAAGGTGTCCATGGAGAAGATGGGCTTGCAACACTTAGAGACATTCAAGGTCATGTTTCTTTAATTATTACGGATCTATTCATGCCATTTATGGATGGTTTAGGGCTAATTAAAGAAGTTCGGAAAGATGATAATTATAAGTACACACCCATATTAATGCTGACAACTGAATCCCAGCTTGATAAAAAAAAGGAGGCGAAAAAAGCTGGTGTTACGGGTTGGATAGTAAAACCATTCGACCAGGAGAGATTGCTAAAAATTGTACATAAAGTTGTAAGACCATGTTGAGTGAAAAGGACATGTTAGACCTCAGAAAAATATTTCTAGAAGAGGCGGATGATTTATTTAATAAAATAGAAGAAGGCCTTTTGACGCTGGAAAACTCCCCAGAGGATAAATCGCTAATCGACGCAGTTTTCAGATCTATTCACACACTTAAAGGTAGTAGTGGAATGATCGGCTCTACCCGGGTTACAGAATTCGTTCATAATCTGGAAACAATCTATGATAATGTCCGGGCAGGACATTTGCTTCTCAATTCTGATATTATCGATTGTGGATTAAAATCCATGGATCATATTAAAAAACTAATTTCAGACCCTGACTCGAATGGTGAACAAGATATCAAAAACGAAAAAAATCTAACTGAAAGAATACTCAAAATATTAGAGGGAATAGGAAAAATTGATAAATCTGAAACTCAACAGAATTCCATTGAACTTGATAACAAAACAAGCACATATCACATATCCTTCCAACCCAATCCGGACATATTCGATGATGGATCTAATCCACTACTTCTTATAGATGAGCTTTCTGAGTTGGGAGAGACAATAGCCTTTCCTCATATTGACTTGGGGTCAATAAAGAAATTTAATCCCAAGAAATGCTACACTTCTTGGAATATTATTCTATCGACTAGCGAAAATCACACACTGATTTCTGATGTTTTCATTTTCGTTGAAGACAATTGTGACATTGAAATCACGCACTTGTATGACGGAAATCTCCTAAGTATTAAATCCTTTACTGATCAACTACCAACTAGCGACCTGTCATCAAATGTTGTCAATGTTGATATGCTAAAATCTATCGTTAGCGGCTTGCAAATTGAAGAAGTGACAACTGAATTTGACACAATGGCCGAGGGTACCAAATCAGATAATACTATGAAAAACATGGAAAATTCTGACCCTGAAAATGAAGCGAAATCAATACCGAAAATTGATTCAATTTCCAGTATACGAGTTTCATCTGATAAACTGGATGAGCTCATGAATCATGTGAGCGAGCTAGTAACCTCTCAAGCAGGTCTGGATCTGTATGCCAAGAATAATTTTGACCCAACACTAGACGCAATTGCGGATAATATTGAAAAACTAGCCAGGCAACTTCGTGACATAGCATTCGACATGACCTTGATAGAAATCGAGAATCTCTTTTCAAGATTTCACAGGTCTGTAAGGGATATATCATCTCAACTAAACAAATCTGTTAGTTTCAAAACAATTGGTGGAGAGACCGAATTGGATAAGAAGATTATTGAAAATCTAGCCGATCCTTTGATGCACCTGATTAGAAATAGTTTGGATCATGGCATTGAAACAAAGGAGGAGCGGGTGGCAAAAGGGAAACCCGAAAAAGGAACAATTAAGTTGACCGCTTTTTATTCAGGTGCTAAAATCCTTATTCAAATTGAGGACGATGGTAAAGGCATTGATCCAGAAAAAATCAGAAAGAAAGCCATTAAAAATGGATTGATTCAAAAAGATACTAACCTCACAGAGAAAGAAATATTTGATCTAATATTCGTGCCCGGGTTCTCACTTGCAGCAAATGTGACTGACTTATCTGGAAGAGGTGTAGGAATGGATGTGGTAAGAAAAAATGTACTTGACCTTAGAGGAAATATCTCCGTAGAGTCTGTCGTAGATCAAGGAACGAAAATAACAATAGAGCTACCTCTGACCTTATCTGTAATAGATGGATTACAGGTCACAGTAGGGGACACCAATTATATAATTCCACTATCTGTTGTCGACAAATGCTACGAATTAAAAAGAGAAGATCTACTCAACGACTTCAATCAACTAGTGGTGCTGGACGAAGAGCAGTATCCATATGTCGACCTTCGAAAAGAGTTTAATTATTCTGACGAAAGCGCTCCTGAATATAGTAGCATCATTTTAGTTCAAAGTAATGAAAACAAGATGTGCATTTGCGTGGATGAAATTATCGGAGAATATCAGGCTGTCTTAAAACCCGTTGGGAAATTCTATCGGAACCAGAAATTTGTTTCAGGAGCTACCATTTTGGGAGATGGCACAATTGCCCTTGTTCTCGATGCGTCTAATATCATTACCAAACAGAACATTAATCAAAAATTAATGCCAGCATGAACAATATTACAGAAGTAGATATCGAAGAAAACGTGGAGGTTAACTCCTATCTCACATTCAAACTTGATGACGAGAGCTTTGCTGTTGAAGTGCAAAGAGTCATAGAGATTTTAGAAATACCCAATATTACTGTCATACCGCGTGCTCCATCTTATATGGCCGGCATCATTAATCTGAGAGGAAAGGTGCTTCCTCTCATCGACACAAAAATCAAGTTTGGACTTGTTCCAATAGAATTTAAGGAAAACACATGCATCATAGTCATCGAAATTGACGTGGAGGGTGATAAGATGGAAATCGGAACCTTGGTGGATGCAGTTAATGAAGTAATGGATATTCCCGCAGAATCTCTTCTACCATCTCCCAGTATAGAAGCTAAGTACAGTCTTAATTTTATTGATGGAAGGTTTCTCAATGGAGATGATTATACAATGGTATTAAATCTCGATGAGGTCTTTTCCTTAATGGAAATGGACTTTATGCAGGAAGTCGGTGTGACAATGGATTAATAATAGAATGATAAATAAATAAGAACTAAAATTTATACGAATAATATCATGGAACTAATTAACAACCTCAAATTTTCAACCAAGCTACTAGTTATGCTAGTGTTCCCTGTGCTTGGATTGCTCTTCTTTTCAATAACCAATGTTATGGATAAGCGAGTGGAGTCAAATGAAATGGAGAACCTTAATGAATTGGCAAAACTAAGCCAAGTCATTAGTTCAGTAGTTCATGAAACCCAAAAAGAACGAGGGAGAACCGCTGGATTTATTGGAAGCAACGGAGCAAAAATGGAAAGTGAACTTCGATCACAAGCGCAAAGTTCGGACGCAAAAATAAGAGCATTAAACAATATTCTGGCTGGACTTGATATCAAGAAATTTGGGCAAGAATTTGAAAATCTGCTTTCAGCTGCTAGAAAAGATCTCGACATAATAGGCTCTAAAAGAGATGCGACTTTGTCTCAAAGCATTGAATCTGATAAAGCACTTGGTTACTACACAGCCATGCACCCGAAATTTTTCGATGTGATAACTTATATATCTAATTTAAGTTCAAATGCAAGCATTAACAAAAACTTCAGCGCCTTTCTAAATATTCTGCAAATGAAAGAACAATCTGGTCTTGAACGGGCCATACTGAGCTCGGTATTTGCCGAAGATAGATTTGGAGAAGGTCAATTCAAGAAGTACAGTTCATTAGTGGCCTCTCAAGTAACCTACGAACAGTTGTTTCTTGGATCGGCAGATAAATCCTTTAAAGAATTATATAATAACAGAATGGATACTGATGAGGTTAAGAGTGTTGCAGCCATGAGAGACGTAGCGTTTGCAAAGTCCACCAAAGGAAATTTTGGGATAGATACCAATGACTGGTTTCAGCAAATATCTCAAAAAATCAATTCCTTAAAAGAAATCGAAGATAGCATTTCAGGCGAACTGATTGCATCATCTAACCTATTGCAAGAGGAATCAGGAAAAGCTCTGATGTATTATATCGTATCCACAGTTGTAATTATATTCTTAACTGCTCTATTTGCGTTTCTCATTGCCAGAGCCATATTAAATCAACTCCAATTACTAACTGAGAAATTGGGCGCAGTGTCTAATGGTGACCTTACTGTCAGGGTTGACACAACTAGTAGAGATGAAGTTGGTATCGCATTGGGCGGGGTAAAATCGATGATAGCAAAGCTAAACGAAATCATAGGAACGGTCATTTCAGTGTCTGAATCAATTGCCTCTGCCAGTACACAAATGAGTGCCTCATCACAGCAAATGTCTGATGGTGCTTCAGATCAAGCTAGTTCTGCCGAGGAAGTCTCCTCTTCAATGGAAGAAATGGCAGCAAATACAGAGCAAAACACTAAGAATTCGAAAGAAACAGAACAAATAGCTGAGTTGGCTTCTCAAAACATCTCTTCCAGCAACGAATCTGTTGGAAGAACGGTAGATTCAATGAAATTGATTACAGATAAAATATCAATCATTGGTGAAATTGCCAGACAGACCAATCTATTAGCACTTAATGCTGCAGTAGAAGCAGCTAGAGCTGGCGAACACGGAAGAGGCTTTGCGGTGGTAGCAGCAGAGATTCGTAGACTTGCCGAAAGAAGTCAAGTCGCAGCTTCCGAAATTGACGATGTATCTTCTAAAGGAGTGAGCATGGCTGAAGAGTCAGGTAAACTACTAGAGGAAATCGTACCTGAAATCCAAAAAACATCAAAATTAATCGGAGAAATTGCCTCGGCGAGTATCGAACAAAATGACGGTACCGAGCAAGTCAATAATGCTATCCAACAACTGAATAATGTTGTACAGCAGAATGCCTCCACTGCCGAGGAGATGGCAGCCAACTCGGAAGAATTGAATGCTCAAGCCAGTCAACTTCGAGAAACTGTTGGCTTCTTCAAGGTTGATTTGAGTTCAGTAGGCACATTAAATTATGCGCCTACCAAGGCTGCAAGACCCTCAACGAATGAACATTCGAATGGAAATGGCGCACATAAGGGAATTGATCTTGACTTGGGTGAACCAGAAGTAGTTTCTGATTCAGATTTTAAGGAATTCTAGCACTTAGCATTTTTTCAGGAGCGAATCAATAAATATCTACGTGTTGAATACTAATGATTGAGACAGCAAAACATTGAATCTAATTGAAATCAAATGGAAACTAACGTATTAGAAAAGGAATCAGTAGCGAGCCAATTAGAAAATGTCCTTTCTTTCGCGATGGGCGAAGAGCTTTTCGCTATGAATGTGACTAAAGTGATTGAGATATTGGAAGTGTCTAAAATCACCCCCGTTCCCAGAGCACCATCATATTTGGCGGGTATTGTTGACGTAAGAGGTAAGGTATTGCCTCTTATTGATACAAGAGTAAAATTGGGTCTCACGCCTACTGAATTCAATGTTAACACTTGCATCGTTGTAGTAGATATTGGGATAGAGTCAAGAAGGATCAACCTCGGAGTGCTTGTGGACTCAGTGCTCGAAGTGTTAGAATTAAAACAAGAAGATTTACAACCATCTCCCAACATTGAATCCAAAGACCAAAATGATTTCATAATAGGGATCTTTCGTAATGGAAGTGATTTCGTAATGCTACTTGATATTGATAAAATCTTTTCAGTCAATGAGGTCACCATGTTTGATTCAATTGGTGCTCATAAATCAAATATTATCTCAGAGGAGCTAACTAGTGAACCTGAACCAGCCCCTGAAGAAAGTCTAGTTCTGGAGAGTAAATCTGATCAAGAGAAAAAAGACGTAGTTAAAAAGAAAACGGTAGGTAAAGAAAAAAATAAGACAACTCGAAAGAAGACCACCTCATCGAAACAGAAAAAGGAACCGAAGAAGAAGGTTTCAAAAAGCAAACCAAAAAAGAAATCAGCGAAGAAAATCCAGTTGTGACCTACTCAAAAAAAGAAAACATGCATATAGCCACTGCACCCATGCAGAAGAAAAAGTTTATAAATGAAGCTGATTTTAAAAGACTAAGCAACTTCGTAACCAGCAACTATGGCATCAAGTTGCCTTCTCAAAAGAAGACCATGGTTGAAGGAAGGCTACAGAAAAGATTGAAGATAAGGACAATGGATTCTTTTAAAGAGTACATCGATCTTGCATTAAGTGATGCAGATCCTCAGGAAACAAAAGAAATGATTAATGCCATTTCTACAAATAAGACAGATTTCTTCAGAGAATCTAGTCATTTTGACTTTTTGACCAATGTGATTCTTCAGGAAACAGAAAATACCTTTTCCAATAAAGGATTGAAAATATGGAGCGCCGCATCATCTAGTGGAGAAGAAATATATACGTTGGCCATGGTTATGGAGGAACATTTCAGGCTATCAAATCAAAAACGGTTTGACTATTCGATATTGGGTACTGACATATCAGCGAATGTTCTAAGAAAAGCAAAGGCTGGAGTATATCAAAGTTCCAGACTAGATCAATTGCCAATAGATTTAAAACAACGTTACTTCTTGCAAGGCAAAGATGCAAAACAAGATGAAGTTAGGGTCAAGCCATTTCTACGTAACAAAACAAAATTCGGACGATTGAACTTAATGAACAGCACCTACCATATGGACGAAAGTTTCGATATGATTTTTTGCAGAAATGTATTGATATATTTTGAACGACAAACGCAGATAAATGTGGTTCGAAAATTGAGAGATCGTCTTAAAATTGGTGGATACTTATTTTTAGGACACTCAGAATCATTGTTCGGTAAAACCTCCGATTTACGACAAATCAAACCCACCATTTACACTAGAGAAAGATGAAAGAATTGACAGATGATCGAATTATTCAGGAATTACAGGATCGGTTTTTAGAAAAAAACAGACTTCTTTCTGAGCAAAAACAATTTGCGGATGAAATTAAGCAAGTAAATGAAAAATTGGTTCGATCTGAAGAAGTGAAGAGTCATTTTTTGTCAAATATCAAAAATGAGGTAAATAATCCAATGGCCTCCATACTTGGATTATTAAGTTTAAACCTTAAAAAATCATTTGACGAGAAAAAAATCGTCTCGAATACAAAACTGATATATCAGGAAGTATTGGCCCTCAATTTTCAACTGCAAAATATATTTATTGCCGCCGAATTGGAAGCAGGAGAAACCAATTTGGATCTCACAAAATTCTCTTGCGGAGATGTAATAATCGAAGTACTTGGCTCCTTTGAAAATAATATAGAGGATAAGGGTCTGGAAGTTAATGTGGACATAACTGAAACGGACGAAATTATTTGCGATAGAAGCAAATTACAGTTGGTGGTATCCAATTTGATTTCAAACGCCTTAAAATTTAGTTCTGACGGAAAATCAGTAGAAATCAAATTGGTTCGGAATGGATCAGATATGATATTTTCATTTAGGGACTATGGTGTCGGTATTTCCAATTCTGACTTGTCAAATATTTACGACAGGTTCGAACAATTAAATACCGGAACGACTAAGTCCCATGGGGGCCATGGATTGGGATTATCCATCGTACATTCATTGGTGGATTTGATGGAAGGTAGCCTTACAGTGCAATCCAATGGAATGGAAGGAACACGGGTTGATTTAACTATACCAACAGAACGGGATTTGATCTTTGAAGATATATTTGCTTCACTGGATGAAAATACATTTTTTGAAAATGGCGAAAACGAACAAGTATTTTGAAGAATTCCAGTCAGGAAATTTATAAACATTATCTATATCCGTCCAACATGTTTGTGAGTCTGGATAGCTATCTGGTAAGCACCCTACTTGGATCATGTGTTTCCGTTTGTCTTTTTGATACTAACAAACTGGTTGGTGGCATCAATCACTACATGCTTCCCTATTGGAATGGAGCAGGTTTGGCTTCAGCTAAATTTGGAAACATCGCCATTTCCAAATTAATAGATGACTTGACGAATCAGGGTTGTTCAAAAACAAATTTAGTGGCCAAAGTATTCGGAGGCGCTAATCAAGCCAATTTCACCATGCGGATTGGGGATCGGAATGTTGATGTGGCCAAGGAAATATTACAATCTCACAACATCAAAATAATTGCAATCAATACAGGTGGAAATCTTGGGAGGAAAATTATTTTTAATACCACCACAGGAAAAGTACAAATGAAATTGCTAAGTAAATCTGCCATTCCAGTTTCCAAAGTTTGAAGAATAAAATCAAAATATTGACCATTGATGATTCTCATTTGATACGGAGGGTTTTAGAGGATATATTTTCCAGTGATCCAGACCTAAATTTTATTGGAGCGGCAGATGACCCCTTTAGTGCAGCTCTACTGCTAAAGAAGAACAAACCAGATGTAATCACATTGGACATAGAAATGCCCAAAATGGATGGACTCACTTTCCTTAAAAAATTAATGAGTCAGCACCCTATTCCCGTTGTGATATTATCTACTCTCACTCATCGGGCATCTGTCATCGGACTTAAAGCTCTTGAATACGGCGCTGTTAAAATATTGAATAAACCCAAATTCGATACCAATGAGGCATTGAAGGCAGATGCTGAAGATCTGATCAAAATCGTAAAGGAAGCGGCAAGGACCAAGGTTAGAAAAATTTCAAAAATAAAGCAAAAATTGTCATTCAGCCATAAGAATTTACTCTCTCCATTGAAGAAACAAGATGGAAAGGTAATTTGCATTGGAGCATCTGCCGGTGGAACCACTGCTTTGAAACAACTCCTGCGTCGGTTATCTAGAAATTTTCCAGCGATTCTTATCGTTCAACATATGCCGAAAGAGTTTACAAATTCATTTGCGGAAAGTTTGGACAAGGAGAGTGACATGACTGTAAAAGAGGCAAAAGATGGAGATCAATTAATAAAAGGAACGGCTTTGATTGCTCCAGGAGACCAACACATGTTGCTTCAGAAACACCATGGCGGATACAAGGTTCAACTTAAAAATGGTCCTCTTGTAAGTGGCCATAAACCAGCGGTTGATGTTCTATTTAAATCTGCAGCCAGACATGCTGGAAGAAAGGCTGTTTGTGTCATCTTGACTGGTATGGGCAAAGATGGTACAGAAGGGCTTATTGAGGTGAAAAATGCTGGCGGAGATACCATTGCTCAAAATGAGGAAAGTTGTATTGTATTTGGCATGCCCAAAGAAGCGATAAACTCAGGAAGCGTGAACAAAATTTGTCATTTGGATGATATACCAACGGCACTAATGTGATATTGGCCCAGTTATCCTCAATAGAAAAACACAAAATGAAATGATAAATCAATTAGAAAAAAAGGAGCAATCATTGGCAACTGGTATGATCAAAGAAGGGTTGAGAAAAGCATCAACTGCACTTGCATCCATACTAAATAGTCCAATTTCAATTAAGAAAATTGACTTTGGTGTTGACTCGATGAGCAAATTTAATGTAGCCGATTCCAAATCGTACGACTTACTGAGAACCGAACTTATTGGTGAGATCCAGGGAGTATGTCATTTGATATTCACTCAAGAGGAGATCAGAAGAATCATAGATACCTGTCTCCCAAAGGAGCTATATACTGGTGCTCCATCCGAGCTCGAATTGATGGAATTGGAATTTATAACTGAAATTGATAATATGGTATCAGCCACAATAATATCTCAGTTTTCGAACATTCTAGATGTAGAAATGTTTGGCAATGTACCCTCACTTCATACAATAAAATCCAACGAAGTGAAAGAGTATTTAGAGGCCGAATCAAATAAGTACAATTCTACTCTGCATTTCAAATCGATATTCCAAGGTGAAGAATTAGAAGTATCTCCACATTTCACATGGATGGTTCAGGACGAATTTGTAACGAAGATCAAAGATATGGCTGTCTTGCAGTGAACATTAATTATTGAATTCATAGTTCAAAATGATCTTACAATTCATTCACAATATATAAAACAGAAATGAAATGAATAAGAGTGCTTTAATCGTAGATGATTCAATTTACATGAGAAAACTTGTTGGAAAGGTTCTGGAAGATGAGGGCTATACAATTGTAGAAGAAGCCTCAACTGGAAAAGAAGCCATTCGGTTAGCAGCTGATTTAAACCCTGATATTATTTCTCTTGATAACATTTTGCCCGATATGCTAGGATTGGATATACTAGACCATTTCAAAGAAGAAGGTTCAAATCACAAAGTAATTATGGTCAGTGCTGTGGGGCAACAAAGAGTTGTGGCAAAGGCAATCTCCAAAGGTGCTGTTGATTATATTCTCAAACCCTTCGATACAGCAGAATTATCAGAAAAAATCAAGAGGCTAGAAAACCTTGAAACAACTACTAGATAGCGAACCAGTCTAAATCCCCAAGAATGCGTAAGATTTACAAACAAAAAGGGTGAGACTTCATTGCTGAAATTTCACCCTTTTAATCTTACAACAACCGTGGTTCTTGTAACATTCCTAAGTGCAGTTCGGATTCCTTGTTAGGCGTTTTCCTGAGTTGCCCCAAGACCCGTTTATTACAACAACCTTCTGAGCTTCATTGATGCAAACCGAAGTTTACTCCAACTTCCCTTCGTCCGGTTAGAAACTTGCGTTTCAGCTTCCTATCTCTCCTTTGGTTTTGCTAAAGTAGATGAGAACTTTACATCTCCAAACTTTCTACATCCCTAGTTTTCAACAAATTACAAACCAAGTTATACCCTGGTTATACCCTACATATGCACAGGTTTATTCACATTTTTTTGATTCCAACAATTCTGACTAGGTTGCAATTACAAATAAACACCCTCTAGCAAATTGAATCTTACTTCATCTCTTGTATCCAGCAGTTGGCTCTCCAACTATATTGAACATCCAGATCTAATAATTCTCGATGCTAGTTTTCGCAAGCCAAAATCAAACCTTGAAGGCAATCCACTTTCGTATTTACAATTGCCTGGTGCTAGATTTTTGGATATTGAACAGGTGTTCTCGGATCATTCAAGCGCACTTCCCCACACGATGCTTTCAGAGGAAGCTTTTAGTCTAGAGGCCCAAAAATTGGGAATTTCTAAAACCAGCACCCTTATTATTTATGATAATCTGGGTGTTTATTCTAGCCCAAGACCTTGGTGGATGTTCCGAGCAATGGGTCATGAAAATGTAGCCGTGCTGGATGGTGGACTTCCCAAATGGATGAAAGCAGCACTACCCATAGAAACAAAAAGATCATCCAAGTTTGATAAAGGAGATTTTGTTGCAATTTCACAATCCGACTTCTGGAAGAATTCAAAAGAAGTCCTAGACTCTGTTAAGGAATCAGAAACGTTGGTTTTGGATGCCCGATCAAAGGGTCGTTTTGATGGAACTGAGCCAGAACCAAGAAAAGGCCTTCGAGGTGGGCATATTCCCAATTCAATCAATTTTCATTTCAATGATGTGCTAAGAAAAAATAAAATGCTGCCAGCAATTGAATTGAAAGAGGAATTTAAAAAGAGAGAAATTTCAGATCAACAGCTCGTGTTTTCTTGTGGTTCTGGTCTAACTGCATGCATTCTGGCACTTGCCGCCGACCTGGCCGGATTCAAAAATACTTCCGTCTATGACGGCTCCTGGAGCGAGTGGGGACTTCCGGGAGATCTACCTGTAGTCAGAGCTAGCTAAGAATAGACTCGCCCAGTCTTATTAGCAAAAAAGTATATTTGAAAGAAATTGTACAATATTTATGAAAGCACTCACCTTAACAAAATATGGCTCAGCCAAATCCGCATTCGAAGAACAAGACCTCCCAACTCCATCACCTCAGGAAGGAGAAGTACTGATTCATGTCGAAGCTTTCGGATTGAATTTCGCAGATGTGTTGGCACGTTTGGATCTGTATCAAGAAGCACCTAATATTCCATGTGTTTTGGGATACGAAGTGGTTGGTACTGTTGAGAAGGTTGGGTCTGGAGTGGAGGAGTCGATCATTGGCACAAGGGTAACTGCTTTTACACGATTCGGAGGCTATGCAGAATATGCTGTAACAAAAGCAGCAGGCCTAGCCGAAATAGGAGATATGGGTGCTGGAAAAGCAACAGCACTGGCCACACAATACTGCACGGCTTGGTACATGGCATGTGATCGAGCATTTTTAAGAAAAGGGGATGCAGTACTGGTACACTCCGCTGCAGGTGGGGTAGGAACAGCACTCACACAAATACTCAAACAAAAAGGATGCGTTGTTTTTGGAACAACCGGAAGTGATGAGAAAATTCAATACTTAAAAGACAATGGAGTCGATCATCCGATCAATTACAAAACACAGGATTACGCAAAGGAAATCTCCAAAATATCGGACAAAAAAATTACCACTAGCTTCAACGCAGTGGGTGGTAAGTCTTTCAAGAAGGATATGAAATTAATAACCGAGGGAGGCACAGTTTTTACTTTTGGTGCAGCCAGTAGAGCAGGCAAAAGTGGTGGATTTCTTGCTAATATCGGCTTACTATTTTCAATGGGATTCACACATCCCCTCTTTCTGCTAATGCAGTCAAAATCTATTATTGGAGTGAATATGCTCAACGTAGGTGATCAACAACCAGAGGTATTGAAGGGATGTATTGAAGGTGTGGTACAATGGGCAAAAGATGGAAAACTAAATCCAATTGTCGGGAAATCGTATCCTTCATCCGAGCTTGCGCAAGCTCATGATGATTTGGAAAATGGAAATACTACAGGGAAGATTGTTGTGAAGTGGTAGGTACTTCTTCTATTAAACTACAAAGCTCATCATACCAGTTAGCTCCAAATTTCCTTATTAATGGCTCTTTAAGAAATTTGTACACGGGGACTTTCAGCTCTTTTCCAAGATCACAAGCCGATGAACAAATCTGCCATTTATCATAGTTAACAGTTTCAAAATGAGCTGTTTTCCCTAACCGAACTGGATAAAGGTGACAGGAAATTGGTTTCACGAAATCCGTCTTCCCGTCAAGATGCGCTTGTTCGATGCTACACTTTAAGATTTTATTTTTATCATAGAAAGCGAAAGCACATTCATTTCCATTCATGGTAGTAGTAGAAAATTCACCTTCATGATCCAAGACGAATCCTCCTTCCTTATCCAAAACAGCAGTGGCCTCCAGGGACAGGTATGCCTTCACTTTTGCAACAACATCTTCAACTTCATCCAGCTCATCAAAAAGCAACGGAGCTCCTAAATGCCCCTCCACACAACAAGCACCTTTGCACTTTTGCAAGTCACAAACAAACGACTCATCTTTGATGTCATCAGATAACAATGTGGTACCGAGTTGAATCATTGTTTGAATTTCTCTCAAAATTAATGAACCTTTATCCGTGTTGCATCGTTTTGCAGTTCAATAAATACATGTACATACATCTAATTTAAAAGAATATGAAATTATCATTGGTCACATTATCATTATTAGTAGGCATTGGGGTTTCTGCTCAAACCTATCAAATCAACACAGATGAAAGTGTTGTTAATTGGAAAGGAGAAAAAATCGTGGGAAGCTCCCAAATGGGAACATTGCAATTTTCAGAGGGAACTTTCAAAGTGAAAAACGGAGTACTTGTGAGTGGTGATTTTATCATTGATATGACCACAATTGCAGATAAGAATGGGTCAAAAAAATTGGACGGACATCTGAAATCTGATGACTTCTTTGGAGTGAAAACTTACCCAACGGCCAGCCTTGTAATCAAAAGTTCGGAAGAGCGTGAGGATGGTAGTCTAGTAGTTACTGCCGATCTGACTATAAAAGCAGCCACTGAAGAAATCACTTTTACGGCAAATGTATCGGAAGATGAAGGTACCTTCACTGGCAGTGCCGAGCTGACTTTTGACCGGTCGAAGTTCGACGTGCGCTATGGCTCCAATTCATTCTTCGACGATCTTGCTGACAAAGCGATAAGCGATGACATAAAGCTGAATATAAAAGTGATGGCTTCTAAGTAAGAGCTATTAAAACCCCGAAGGTCAGTCTTGATTCATCAAGACTGACCTTTTTTATGCTTTCGCGAAAATTCTAAACAGACCGTTTGCCTGCTTCCTTTTACGAATGATTATTGTCCCTTCACACCAATTTCTCCATATCACGAATCAATATTCGTCTTCTGTCAAAATTGATAAGGTTTTGCTCCCTTAATTCATTCATAACAGTGGTTACTATTTGTCGGGATGTGCCCGTAAGACTTGCTATATCCTTGTGGGTGAGGTGATTTTTAATCATCATTTCAAAGCCAACCTTTTGTCCTTTTTCTAGAGCAGTCTCTCTCAGAAAATCAACGATTCTTGTTAGTGCATCTTTGAAAACAAGTGATTCTATTTTGGATTCCATTTTTCTAAGTCTCCACCCAATAATCCTCAAAATTTTAAAGCTCAGTTCCTGATTGCCTTTCATCAAGTCTTGCAAGTTTTCAATCGTCATAAAACAGATGCGCGTGTCATTGTCCATAGCTTGGGCAAAATCTGTTCGGGTCATTTCACCGGCCAAGGCAAGTTCTCCAAATATTTCTCCTTTGGTCAAAATAGCTTTTACAATTTCCTTTTTCTCGTCTGTGTACGTTCCAATTTTAACTCTACCATTTGAGATCATATAAATCTGTTTGGAGGCCTCATCGGGAAAGTAAATAAAGTCATCTTTTTTATAACCACTGGGGACGTGCTTATCCTTCAATAATGGCGTCTTTCTAGGACACAGGATGTCAAAAAGGTCACTCTCTTCAAAATACCATAAGCTACTTTGATCACTCATTCAAAAGGGGGTTGACTTTATTTGTTCAATGTTTTGAATAGCAGGATATTTGCTCTACACATTTACTAAATCTTTACAGAATTACTTTTTAAATAGTTCCAAAACAATGGTCTACTTAAACCTCAAAGCCCTACACATCATTTTTGTGGTGACCTGGTTTTCCGGGCTTTTTTACATTGTTCGTTTATTTATTTATCAGACGGAGGCTCTTGATAAACCTGACAAAGAACAAGAAATTCTCTTCCCTCATCTTACGCTCATGGCTAAGCGACTTTGGTTGGGAATCACCTGGCCCTCGGCAATCCTTACTTTGATATTTGGAACAAGCCTTATTTGGGCTAATCCTGTACTGTTGCAGCTTCCTTTCATGCGGGTCAAGTTAGCCCTACTTCTACTACTCTACACATATCATTTTGTGTGTCATAAGCAGTATTCCAAACTTCAGCAAGGGAATAAATGGATGTCCTCTAATAATCTACGCCTATGGAATGAGGTCGCCACTTTGTTTCTGGTTTCAATTGTTTTTCTCATTATTCTGAAAAATTCTGTCGACTGGTTGTATGGCACCTTAGGATTGGTGATTTTTGCCGTGCTTTTGGCTTTAGCAATCCGGCTTTATAAGAAATATAGAAATTCATGAGGATCCTTACTTTGCTTTCATTGATCATTGTGATCATTTCCTGCGGTGATGTTAGGAACAATCACAGTCTTCCGATACTCGGCAACAGCATCTATACAGAATCCGACACGACCTTCCATACAGTTGGACAATTCCGCTTAGTCAATCAGGATAGTGCGATAGTAACTAATGAATCTTTCAGTGATAAAATTTATATAGCCGATTTCTTTTTCACGTCCTGCCCTACCACCTGCCCAAAAATGAATACTCAACTGCTCCGTGTTTATGAAAAAATTGAGGATTCGAATGATGTTTCTATTCTCTCACACACCATAGATCCTGACTATGACTCAGTGGCAGTTCTCAAGGAATATGCCTTCAACCTTGGTGTAACTGCCCCAGTTTGGCATTTTGTGACTGGAGAAAAGGACAGCATTTATGCGCTCGCTGAGACCTATCTGGTCATGGCCGATGAAGACCCTGATGCTCCGGGCGGATACATCCATAGCGGGGCATTTTTACTTGTAGATAAAGAAAGAAGAATCCGTGGAGTTTACGATGGCCTAGAGCCAGTTCAAGTTGACATTCTGCTGAAGGATATCGATCTTTTAAGGAAAGAATATGAGTAAGATTCTGATTATTCCGATGGTCAGCTTGCTTATCTCGTGTGGTTACAGTCAATCAAAGGATACTAATTCTGATCTTCCAAAGATGGATCGACAAACGAAGATTCGCTAAAATCAATATACAATACAAGAAAGGCCTCTACACGAAGCACTGCTCAATGCACCATCTAGATTCTGGTGAGGGGTTGGTATCACTCTACCCGCTG
Organism: Cytophagales bacterium; assembly: GCA_024232835.1. GTDB lineage: Bacteria > Bacteroidota > Bacteroidia > Cytophagales > Cyclobacteriaceae > JAAEPI01. The sequence continues at coordinate 42,674 of JAAEPI010000290.1, read as the reverse complement.
ATTAAGAAATCGGATTATCTATTAGAACATATTCACAGAGAGGCTTGCATTATTAAATATGGACTTGTCGCGATCATTAAGGTTAACAGTAAATCATCTGATCAAATGATGCTGGAGTACCGACATTAACTCCACTGGAAATTGCTGAGATTCTAACCTAGTGACTAATTCTTGGAGAAATGAAGCCGGATATCAGAGGTGAAGCAGATGGAGAAGTGGACTGGTTCATGCAAATAATCACTTAGATAAATAATTCAATAAGACATCTATCTAAAATTACTTTAAAATTATAGTTTATATTATAAACATATTTATATTTACTGCGTATAGGAAATCATAAACCAACAATAATGAGCGACAAAGAACTAACAAAAGAGGAAAGCCTAGACTTGATCACGAATATGATCGGCCAGGCGAAAAGGAACATCGCCAAGGGTGGAAGTTTCTACTTTCTATTATGGGGCTGGGTAGTGATGTTTGCTAATCTGGGCCATTACATTTTAGACAAATACGACCTTCACGATCAACCATATATCGTTTGGCTAATTACTTTTCCGGCTGGTATTGTATCAGCCATTTATGGAGCCAGACAAGGAAAGAATACCGTGGTTAGAAGTCATCTCGACCGTCTCTACGGTCTAATGTGGATCGCGATAGCTGTGGCTGTGATGACACTTATTTTTTTCACTGGAAATGTTGAAACAAATCTAAATGCCATCATCCTACTATTCGCAGGACTAGGAACACTCAATTCGGGTCTCATGCTACGATTTAAGCCCCTAATACTAGGTGGACTAGCATTATGGGTTTCTAGCATCTTGGCTTTTAGTCTTCCCGTGACCGAGCAGTACCTCGTTGGGGCTATTGGAATATTTGCGGGCTACTTGATCCCTGGATTCCTACTAAAGAAAGTCGAAAATGCCTAATTTTCAACAACTCGACCCGCTATTGCATTCGCAACTGAGATTGGCTGTGATGTCACTACTAATCGGCGTGGATTCAGCAGAGTTTGTCTTCATACGTGAGAAAACCAAGTCGACAGCAGGGAATCTAAGTGTGCAGCTTGACAAACTTTCTACAGCCGGTTACATAAGTGTTTCTAAGTCATTCAAAGGCAAGAGACCATTGACCACCTGTAGCATCACTAAGCTTGGTATCAAAGCATTCGAAGACTATGTGAACGCCTTGAAAGGATACATTGAATAAATTTTTTTATCTATTCAGTTTATAATATAAACCATAATTATAATGAAAAAGACAACAAAATCAATTCTCACAATGTTAGGTATGTTAATGGCTACACTTTGCCTTGCCCAACCGGAAAAAAACATAGGTAAGGAAAAAATAAAGGAGCTCAGCTTCATGCTGGGTGAGTGGTCAGGTGGCGGATGGATGATAAATCCAGATAGGACTCGGTCTGAATTTACTCAAGAAGAAAAAATTGAAATGGATCTCAATGGTGCCATTCTTATAATCCATGGAAATGGCTGGGATATGGAGGGAAAATCAATCCATAATGCACTTGGGATTATATCATATGATATAAAGGAAGACAAATATTTCATGCAAGCCATGTTAGAGAATGGGCAACAAACGAAAGCAGAGTTGGAATTGATCTCAGAAAATAAAATCGAATGGTGGTTTGAGGTTAATAATGGGTCAATCAAGTACCAACTAACCTTTGAAGGTGATGCATGGACAGAGAAAGGTGAGTTTTCACTAGATGGGAGCGTATGGTATCCATTCATCGAATTCACCTTGACCAAAAATCTATGAAAGCCCTTGAATACGCGAACTGGGTTCATCCAATCTTGGACTAACTCATACTATAGTTGCAATCTTGGCTATGATACTCGGTAGCATTGTGTTGCTCAAGCCAAAAGGAACAGTATCCCATAAACGCATTGGCTATGCCTACGTCGTATCAATGCTCCTGCTAAACGGTACTGCTTTCGGAATGCACACCTTTGGGACGTTTGGCCCTTTTCATTTTGCAGCCGTAATGAGCCTTGCATGCGTCCTTGCAGGAATCATTCCCGCGATACGGAGGAAAAATAACGACTGGCTGAAGCGACATTACTATTATATGGGCGGGTCAGTCATTGGATTGTATGCAGCCTTTTGGGCTGAAGTGGGAACAAGGGCGTTTGATAATAAATTCTTTTGGTTGGTAGTTGTTTTAGCTTCCACACTCACAACCGTGGTTGGCGTCTATGTGATGAGGAAACAAGCAAAAACTAGATTCCAGTGATCGATTGTATTTATTACTGTTCAAGTAAAATCAAATCATAGCTGAGTTGAAAGGCAAAACCAAATGATGAAAGTGTCCTCGACTTTCTAGCTACGATTGAAGGCGAACAAAAGCGAAACAACTGCTACGAAATCATGAACATGATGGAGGAAGTTTCCGGAGAACAGCTCAAGATTTGGGGAAAATCTATCACTGGACGACATAGATCGCGTGTACAAAAGAAATTGATGATAGCTTCTCTTAAAGAGTTGGAGAGATTGTATGAAAAATAAGGTCGATTTGTCAATCTGGTACTGTGTCGGTTTCTAGCATCCACAATTGCTGCTTCATTCCTTCATCTTCAAATTGGCACATCCTCTAATCATCAAATTGCTAGTACCCTCCCCAAAATTTTCGCAATCCCCATTCGACACCCAACAGACCTGCGATAAGAAGCAGAGCCCAAAGAGAATCAATTAGGGGTGTGCGATCGCTATCTGAATGAATAATCCCTTTGTAGCCAGTTCTCAAAAGTTGCTTTTGAAGCTCATCCATCTGAGAAAGATGAAAGTAAGCTCCACCAGATTTGGCTGCCATTTGTCTCAATAGATCATGGTTGGCTGTAAGCTGCAGTTGCTCCAACTCCAGAGTATTCACCACAAACTCACCTCGCTCTGTCAGTGACTTATCTCCAACACTCGTTCGAGCTACAAAGGAATACGTACCCGATGGGAATGACGCTGTTCGAGCCACTTTGCTTTCCGACCCAAACACAAAATCGAAACGGTTTGTAGTTTCATTCTCAGATTCAATTTCCAAAGAATACAGCTGCCCTTCAAGCAACTGGAATATGTCATCGTAGACTTCAACATCAAAATAAACAACTTCTCCATCCGTGAACGTCTCAAGCCCCTTGGATACTCTAAACTGTTTTTTGCTTTCATTAATGCTTAAATACTGCACTAGTTTTTGAACAATCTCAGCGAACAACTTTGTGTCATCATTGGTCGCTCCCTCTTGAAGTCTCCACTGCCAAATCCCCTGTCCTACGGTAACAGCCAGCCTTTGATCACCGTTATCAAAGACAGCTACTAATGGCTTATTAGTGACCACACTACCAACTTGCTGATAAAAAAGTACCTCGAACGGACCTGACAAACTATAGTCACCAAAAGGTACAGAAATGGGTGGATACCCTGCAAGCCTATCAACTTCTTGGGTCAGTTTGAATTTACTAAAGTTTGAATTGTATGAAGGCCTGACTCCATCTGGCTGCCCTTGAGCGATAATATTCAAAAATGGAATGGCTTTCACATCGTCACCAAGAAAGTTCGAATTGATTATCCAAACACCCGAATTTGATCCCTCTATAGCCGTCACTCCATCCATCAATATCTGAACATCAAATTTCTGGTCTATTGGACGATCATTCATTCGTTCAATGAATACAGTCACCTCATAATTTCCTGTTTCTTCCAGAACACTTCGAATAGATCGAATATCCGGGTGGGGTGATTTTGCTGCAATCAATACTTGTTTTTTACTTTCAAGTACCTCGATAAAAACCTCTCGTTTGTTGTTGACCAGCGTCACTTCACCTTCATATTCCGTTACCGAAATCGTATAATGCTTCACCCCAGCTTGCTCTTCATTCAGAAAGAAAGTGAACTCATTACTTGCCTGAGTAATCGTTCCTTTTTTCACTTCTAAAATTTTTCCTCGTTCAGTTACTTTCACCTCAAGCGATCTACCCACATATCCTTCTCCGGACACCTTCACCCTAACCGGAAATTCATTCCCACTATAAGCCACTGCATTGTTCCTGACTTCAGCAATAACCACATCTCGTTGTGGAATTGTATCCCCAAGACCCAGAGTGAACAAGGGGTAATTGTAGGGTCGATAAGCTGGTGATGATCCTCTATTGAAAATCCCGTCAGTAGCAACCACTACACTCGCCAGATTCCTGCCTCCAAATTCATCCTCAACCAACCGAAAAAATTTGGAATAATCCGTAGATGTTTCATTAAAATCCAATGAATCCCCTTTCCCTTGAAGACTGATCAATTCGACACGATAGTCCTTGCTGATCTCCAGTTTTGATTTCAGATTATTCAATGAACTTGTAAACGCCTGCAAGGAATCTTCGTCATAAACAGAAGCTATTGAGCTAGAATAATCTATTCCAATGACCACAAGAGGTCTTTCTGTTTCGTTAAAAATCTGTCGAATAAATGGATTGAGAAGTAGTAGGAAAATTAACAGAAGTGCGAAAAATCTTATTGCTCCTAATATAAGATTTTTGTTCTTCCCCCACGGCACACCTTTCTTTTGATATAGAAGAAAAGACAGCCCTACAGCTATGAGAGAGGCAGGAAATATCCACCAAAGAGGTAAGCCGAATTCTAAAAAAAAATTATCCATAGACAAAATAACCGTCTGACTTCAACGGCTCTATGTTAATAGAGTTGATCAAATTACGTAAGCATTCCCCCATCCACTTGAATGGTCTGCCCAGTGATGTAAGTGGACATATCCGAAGCAAGAAATACACAAGCATCCGCAACATCCTCAGGTTGACCACCTCGCTTCAATGGAATGGCCTCTCTCCAACCTTGCACGACTGTTTCATCTAGCGCACCCGTCATTTCAGTTTCAATAAACCCTGGAGCTATGACATTGCACCGTATATTTCTTGAGCCCAGCTCTAAAGCAACAGACTTAGAAAATCCAATGATTCCTGCTTTTGATGCAGCATAATTCGCCTGTCCTGGATTCCCTTTAACACCCACAACAGAAGACATATTTATGATTGATCCCGATCGCTGCTTCATAAACGTTCGACTAGAAGCCTTCACGGTATTAAAGCAAGATTTCAAATTAACATTCATAATTTCATCCCAATGTTCCTCGCTCATTCGCATCAACAAGTTATCACGAGTAATGCCAGCATTATTTATCAAAACATCCATTGTACCAAAATCAGCTACAACATCATTAATTAATTGCTGAGCTGCTGCATAATCGGAAGCATCAGAACGATAGCCTTTGGCTTTGATACCGTTTTTTTCTAATTCACTAACAAGTGCCTCTCCCTTTTCTACACTTGATAAATAGGTGAATGCCACATTAGCTCCGCGCTCAGCAAATCGATGTGCAATAGCTCTTCCAATTCCTTTAGATGCACCCGTGATTAGCGCTGTTTTTCCTTCTAGTAGTTTCATGTTTCAAGGTTGTATTATTAGTCCGCTAAAATAATAGAAATAATAGCGAATGGTTGCTCAAATTTCAAATTCACTCCCAAACTCGACTTATCTTTGCGCCTCGTTTTAATAGAAAAATAGTATGGCTTCTAAATATGATCTAATAGTAATCGGTAGTGGCCCTGGAGGGTATGTGGCTGCAATCAGAGCTTCTCAGCTCGGCATGAAAGTAGGCGTTGTTGAGCGTTCTGAACTTGGTGGAATCTGTCTGAACTGGGGATGTATTCCGACCAAAGCCTTGCTGAAAAGCGCTCAGGTTTTTGATTACATCAATCATGCGGACGATTATGGAATTGAAGTGAAAGGTGCCAAGGCGGATTTCAAAGGGATGGTCAGTAGAAGTCGAGAGGTGGCAGCCGGCATGAGCAAAGGGATTCAATTTCTTTTCAAGAAAAACAAGATAGATCACATCGCGGGATACGGCACACTGAAGAAAGGTAAGAAAGTAGAAGTGAAAGATGAGGCTGGAAAAGTAAGTGTATATGAAGCTGGTCACATCATTCTTGCTACAGGCGCACGTTCAAAAGAACTACCTAATCTCCCCATTGATGGAAAGAAAATTATCGGTTACAGAGAAGCAATGGTACTACCTAAGCAACCCAAGAAAATGGTAGTTGTAGGATCTGGTGCTATCGGAGTTGAATTTGCCTATTTCTACAAAAGCATCGGTACAGAAGTCACGGTTGTAGAATTCATGGACACCATCGTGCCTGTTGAAGATGAAGATGTGAGTAAGCAGTTGGCCCGTACATTCAAAAAGTCGGGCATGAAGATCATGACCAGTTCAGAAGTAACGAAGGTTGATACTAAAGGAGCAGGATGCAAAGTAACCGTGAAGACAAAGAAAGGCGAAGAAGTGATTGACTGTGATATCGTGCTGTCAGCCGTGGGTGTGTCAACTAACATTGAAAATTTAGGGTTGGAAGAAACTGGTGTTAAAACCGAAAAGGGAAAAGTTCTGGTTGACGATTACTACAAGACCAACATCAATGGCGTGTACGCCATTGGTGATATCGTGAAAGGTCAGGCGTTAGCACATGTAGCTTCTGCTGAAGGAATTATCTGCGTGGAAAAAATTAAGGGCATGCATGTAGAACCATTGAATTACAACAACATCCCAGGTTGTACTTATTGTTCTCCAGAAGTGGCTTCTGTTGGTTTTACAGAAAAAGCCGCCAAGGAAGCCGGCTATGAAATCAAAGTTGGGAAGTTCCCTTTCTCAGCAAGTGGAAAAGCGAAAGCCGCCGGAGTGTCTGATGGTTTTGTGAAAGTGATTTTTGATGCCAAGTACGGCGAATGGCTTGGTGCACACATGATAGGAGCTAATGTCACGGAAATGATAGCAGAGGCAGTTGTGGCAAGGAAATTAGAAACGACCGGGCACGAGATCATCAAGTCGGTACACCCCCATCCTACCATGAGCGAAGCGGTGATGGAAGCTGCAGCGGCAGCATATGATGAGGTGATACATTTGTAATGAAAATAGGTTCAACAAAAGGATTCCGCCAGAGGCGGGATCCTTTTTTTTCACGTCAATTACATCATGTCCTCCCGAAAATCTATCGACTAGCCTTCAATTTTGAAGGTTAACAAAGGAATCTTAGAATGATTGGCTACATCTTCGGCCCTACTTCCTCCAAACAAATGTGCAATGCCAGTTCGCCCATGTGTACCCATCACAATTAGTCCTGCCTTTTGTTCTTCTGCAAATTTTATGATTCCATCTTCTGAAAAATCCGCTTCAATTGTGCTAAGCGAGTAGTCAACTAATCCATTTCTTTCTGCAAACTCTTCCAGTTGGTCTTTCGCAACTTCTTCTGTCAGATAGTTGTAGGGGGTCTTCACTCGAAGAATGTGCATATTCAATCCCAGTAATTCTTGTATCTGCTGCGCCTTGCCAGCTATTCCGTCCTGATCCATAGAAAGGTCAGACGCGAATACCATACTCTTCATGGTTCTCAAATCTACCTTCTCTTTGATTGTAATAACAGGACATTTGGAGTGCCTAATCACTCGCTCAGCATTAGACCCAACAAATATTTCTTTCAACCCAGAAGCTCCCTTAGATCCCATGATTATCCAATCAGCCCCCTCTTCAGATAGCTCTTTACCAATTCCCTTATATGGACTCCCAAACTCCATCTTGATAGACGCCTCTTGGCCTGTGGCTCGAACTTTATCCTCGAGCTCATGGAGTTTTGTAGAAGTGCCTTCTATCAATTCACGACGATAGACAACTTCAGCAGTCGCTGCGGTCATGTCTCCACCATAGTTTACAGAACTTGCCGGCAACTCTAGCACATGAAGGAGGGTAATCTTTCCTTTAATAATTTCATTGAGCTGCATCGCAAAATCCAGTGCATTCTCCGAACTGGGAGAAAAGTCAACAGGTACTAATATCTTTTTCATAGTTTATTCGTTTGTTGGTCACTTCGACATTTCTTGAAAGTCTTGAAAATCGACTAAATCTATAATATCCTCGGATTCATCCAATTTGAAGGACCAGAGTGGAATATTTAGATGATTAAGCACATCCTCCGTCAGGCTGCCCGAAAATAAATGGGCAAGCCCTCTTCTAGCATGAGTTGCCATCGCAATCATATCTGCATCTGATTCTTTCGAATATTTTATAATTCCTTCATCAGGGAAAATATCTCGGATGATAGAAAAAGAACTGGAGGCAATTTCGTATTTACTTAATAAACTATTTAACGCATCTGTGACCAATTCAGAACTCTCAATAGAATGTGGAGTCTTAACCCAAATGAATTCAATAGACGCTGCGAATAACTGCTGGAATTTTGAGATTTTATTAAGGAATTTTGGCCGTAGTTCACGCATGTCAACAGGCACCAATATTTTTCGCACTTCTTTAAATTTTGTTTTTTCCGGAATAGAAATGACAGGACAATTAACGAGTCTTACTACCTTCTCTGTATTAGATCCAACAAAAAATTCTTTTAACCCCGAAGCTCCTCTTGTTCCCATCACAATCAAATCAATTTGTTCTACCTTAACTAAACTTTGTAGGTCAGAAATTAAGCTTCCCACCATCAATCGCTTCGTCACCTTAACCTGGCTCTGATTATGCTTTCGGACTAAATTGTCCAAACGGATTTCGCAATCTTCAACAATCTCTTGGGTAAAAGATCTGACATTAATTGCGTCAATGTACATGGCCTCATACGTAGGTACAAATTCTACCGAATGTTGTAGAATGACATCATAGCCATGCCGCTCAGCCAACTGCATGCCAAAGTCTATGGCTGCCTCACTCGTTTCTGAAAAATCTGTCGGAATAAGAAGTGTCTTCATGATTCTAATCTTTACTTAAAACTAAAATCGCTTTGTAGCATTTGAAATGATGAAGACTTTGATTACAAATGATTTAAATCAGAATCAACTCCCTTCTGGAGGATATTTCTTAGCACGTTTTTTATCCCTTTCTTAATCTCTTCTGGATTTACGTAGGTACACTCTCCTAGTCCTCTGTGCCGTTCCTTGCCAGATCACATTGCCTCCTTTAGCATCTATTATGTCAATAATCAGAGTTCCTTTCAGAAAATTATAAACTTTCTGGTTGTAATAATCTTCATGCCCGTCCCAATATTTGATCTGCTCATTGTAAGGATTCAACATTTCAGAGTCGTTGACAAGTTTTGTCTGCTTCTCCTCAAGGGCTATGTGAAAGCCAACCAATAAATTAGGATTGCTTTCTACATTCGAAAAGCCTTTCGACTCAAGCTCTTCCTTGATAGTTCTCTGGATCGTCTCAAGTCGCTCAGCACTAAAACCATACTTTGGCCCCTGGTATTGAGTTTGACCCTGCATCCAGGAGAAGGTCTCATACGTTTCAAAATCAATGCTTGTATCATAGACTGAGTTTACCTTTATTCCAACGCAGTTTGCACTGAGAACTACGATGGATAATAATAGTAATTTGTTCATTTTAGTTAATATCTAAGGTTAGTTCTTATGCATTTTCTTCGCATGATCAGCGAACCAATCAGGTTCGTCCAGGTCATTATCATAGATATATTCGACAATTAGCCGAACATCCTCATCCATGAGATTCAAGTTGGGCATTAACCCAAATCGTTTAATTGGCCCTTTCATAAGTGCAGATTCCTCTGATGGATTTGAAACATGTTTCGACATGGCAGCTACGAATTCTTCACGATTTTCATATCCCCTTTTGTACCTCATTTTGATTCCTGCCAAAGGGGGCGCAAGCATTTCATCGTGAGATCCTGCAGCAGGATTATGACACGCGTAGCAAGTCGACTTTAGAAGTTCGTATCCTTTGTCTTGAGCATCAAGTACTTCTTCAGCATTTGCCAGATTCAAATAACTCATATCAACTTGTGCTTTGGTTTCTATATTGCCACAACTTGAAAGGACAATTGAGGATAGCACCAAAGTGATAAAGATGAGGTTTAGTTGGTTTAAGTTTTTCATGGCTTCCTTTATGTTATTACTCATCTGTTTATAATTGATTTAGTGGGTTAAATTGAAACCAACATAACCCGAATCGTCCATCCGCAGGACAATTATGATCATGTTGGTTTCAACAATTTCTATCTTCTTCTTCGACCATTTCCTCCCCGCTCCATGGGTGAGTTAATTATTTCATCGTAATCTTCTTGAGACATAAATTGTGGCAAATAAGTCACATTCAAATTCTCAAGATTAGAAACATACGCTCTTATATGATTTCTTGAACCCTTCTCCAGGTTATCAAAAACTAGAATTATATCCTGATTATCTACAGCAGCAACACGAAGGTCAATAATGTCAATTTCCTCAATCGCAGCACCTACCCTAAAGGCTTGCTCCAAACTAATTTCCCCTTGTGATATCAACGCATTGTACAATTGCTGTAAATCAGTGTTTACAAAAATTCCTGGTTGATTATTACCCGCAGGATCATTTAGCTCATACTTGTCAATTAGCTGTAGTACTGCGTCCATGTGCTTTTGCTCACTTACCGATATATTGGAAAATGGCTTTGCTCCCCATGTGTCATACATGTAGTCATAAACATCACGCGCTAGCTTTTCTTCCTCCCTCATAAAAAGTAAAGCAGATGCTTCTGCTTCACTTAGGGGTTCCTTTGGGAGTACATTTATTTGTTCGGTGAGTCTTTCATTCTCAGACTTGATATCGTCGAATGAACTATCACAAGCACCAACTGTAAAGCTGAGACTTAGGAGGGCAATTACTACTGTTTTCATAAGAATAAATTTAGTTTGTGAATACTAACTATCTCAAAATACGTATTCATTATAGCGAGGGTTCGTAACAATTGTTACATAGGTCGATCTGCTAGCTCAGCAGATGAGACTAACGTAACCAAAATGACAATTAGGAGATATAAAGAATCAAACAATTTGGTTAGTTAGTTAGCATTTACTAACATTGCATCATGGATTACACCCCAAGACAAATTGAAATCATAGAAGCGGTCACGAAATTGATTGGTGAAAAGGGCATTCAGAATCTTACAACAAAGAATCTGGCAGCCGAAATCGGTTTTTCTGAACCAGCCTTGTACCGTCATTACAAAGGAAAAATTGAAATCCTTGAATCTGTCCTTCAGTATTACAAGGAAATTCTAGTACATGGGATGTCGCAAATCATAGATTCTAATTACTCTGCAATAGAAAAAATTCATTCCATTATCAAATTTCAGTTTAACCATTTCTCTGAATCTCCTGCCGTTATTATGATCATTTTTGCCGAAACAAGCTTTCAATATGACAATGTGCTGTCTAAAGCTGTCGCTGAGATTATGACTGAAAAGCGAACATTGATGGGGAAAATAATTCAAACTGGTCAGGGAGAAGGTAGCGTCAGAAATGATATTAGCTATGATCAGCTAACCTCGGTGATCATGGGAAGTATGCGCTTTATGTTGCTTAAGTGGAGGTTATCAAACTTCAATTTTAATTTGAGAGCAGAAGGAAAAAATCTTTTCCAAACCATTGAACTATTAATTAAAAAATCTCCAAAATGAATATTCAAAATATAAATAAAAATGAAAGGCTTGTCTCCGAAATTTCTCTTTTTGCTGTAACCTATGTGAAGATTGAGCCAATGGTCAAGCATAAAGTCAACGCCGTTTTGAAAAGCTATTTGATACTGACAAAATAAAAAAATTTACACTACTTAGTTAGTGAATACTCACTAATAGAAATTATCATGAATAGAATTACATCATTTATACTCAAAAACAACATCGGCATCTTGGTTGTGACACTTCTGTTCACAATTGCCTCGATAGTCGTCATGGTCAAGAATATCTATTTGGAAACAGATCTGGATGAATACATGCCCAAAGACCATCCTTCATTTACGAATAGTGATGAAGCCGAAGAACTTTTTGACATTCGAGATGCAATGGTCATTGCTATTGAAAACAAGGAAGGAGTCTATAATCCTACCACCCTCCAAAAAGTGAAGGATCTGACCAAGACTCTTGGTAGGATGGAGGAAATACAAAAATCTGATATTACCTCACTATACACAGCTGATAATATCAGAGGATCGGAAGAAGGACTGGAGATCGATGAATTTTATAAGAAAGTCCCAACGGCTGACAAAAAACTTCTCAGCATAGTCGATGCTGTCACAACCAATGACATGATCCATGGTCTGATAGTATCGGAAGACCAGACAGCCACATTGATCATTACCAAAATAGATGATGAAGTCTTCACTGAAGATTTCTATCACTCCATTGTAGACTTGGCGGATTCATACCAAGGGGATGGGGATAAACTATATGTCGCTGGCCAACCAATAATAGAAGGTACAATGGCCATCCTTATGCCCAAGGATATGAAAACCATGCTGCCCATCGTCATGGTTCTCATCGTCGTGGTATTGATGTTCGTTCTCAAAAGCTTTAAAGCTACCATTCTATCCATGATGGTAGTCATTTTTTCAACCATGTGGTCATTCGGAATCATGGCTGCATTTAGTATCCCGATTTATGCAGTCACCACACTCATTCCTGTCTTATTGATTGCCATTGGTGTGGCCGATGGGATTCACATGTTTAGCCATTTACAGCTATACATGACCTCCAATAAAGACAAAACAAAGGAGGAGAAAATCAGCAATATGATTTCTGAAATGTGGAAGCCAGTAGTCATGACCTCCATTACTACAGCAGTAGGCTTTCTTTCATTATTGACTTCTGAGGTTTACCCCATTAAGTACTTCGCTGTTTTTGCAGCATTGGGCGTGCTTTTTGCCATGGTGCTATCTCTGGTGGTGATTCCTGCAGGAACGCAGTTATTCGGACTTCCTCGCAGAACCAAGAGATCAGAAATGAAATCCGATACTTTTTCAAAGGCTTCTGAATGGTTTGCTTTGAATATTACCAAATACAAAAAAGCATACGTTGTTTGGACTGTATTATTCGTCCTATTTTTTGGCTTTGGTGCTTCTAAAGTCTGGATCAACTCCAGTTTTCTTGAAAGATTCCCTGCCTCGAATCCAATCGTTCAGACAGATGCCTTTGTCAATGATAAATTCATGGGCACTACCTCGATCAATGTGATCCTTGAAGGGGACGAGGAGAATACGTTCAAGTCACCTGAGGTACTTAATCTGGCAGAGAAGATGATGAATGAAACTATTGTCAAGTTTGACCAAATTGGTGGAGGTATCAGTTTGAATGATTTTCTGAAACGCATGAACAAGGTATTGAATGAAGATCGTGAAGAATTCAATTCGATTCCTGACAAAAGTGACTTAGTTGCACAATACATCCTACTCTACGAAATGAGCGGAGATCCTGACAAATTGTGGGAAGTGGTTGATGAAGATTTTAAAACTGGCAATTACAATTTTCAGGTGAAAACAGATAATTCTAAAACGCTTGAAGACATACTAGAACACCTGGAAACCTATAAAAATGACTTCAAAGCTCTTGGGGTAGATGTGAATTTTGCAGGAAGTGGCTACACGTTACTTCTATTCAATAATTTGATACTGGAAGGTCAGATAAAAAGTTTGGTACTTTCCTTCTTTATCGTTTTAATCCTGCTAGCTCTTATGTTTAAAAGCTGGAAAGTAGGGTTCATTGGTACTATCCCAATTTTGATCACAGCTATAATTTCTTTTGGTGTACTTGGATGGTTGAATATTCCACTAGAAACTACTACTGCTTTAATCTCAAGTATTGCCATTGGAATCGGTATTGATTATGCCGTCCATTTTATTGACAGATACAAAATCAATGCACTTGCGACCAGTGATAAAGAACTCACAATAACAAAAACGATGAGTCACTCAGGACGTGCAATTTCGTTCAATGCAATTGTGGTCATTGCCGGATTCCTTGTGTTGCTGGTATCGGAGTTCTTGCCTAATCAGGCGCTTGGAGCCATCGTATCACTGAACATGTTTACCAGCTTTTTCGGTACTGTAACAATTATGTTCCTCGTACTCTATATCACCAATATTTACTTTAAGAAGAAAAAATAATATCAATAGCAAAATCATAAAAATTATGAAAAAGTATAAAATAATTATCCTGCTAGCTCTTGTTGGCACAATGGGCGTAAGCAACGCTTTGGCTCAGACAGGCAATGAAATAGCCGACAAAGTATTTAACAGATCAGCTCCTGAAAATGGAGAATCAGACATGACAATGGCCCTAATTAATAGCAAAGGGAAAGAGCGTCAACGCTTCTTGCATCAATTCTTCAAAGATTACGGTGATACTGAAAAATCAACCATGTTCTTCAAATCACCTGCCGATGTGAAGAATACTTCATTTATGAACTACAGTTATGATGATGATCGTGATGATGACCAATGGCTGTATTTGCCCGCACTAAAAAAGGTGAAGCGAATTTCAGGTGGCAGCAAAGACGATTACTTCATGGGATCTGATTTTACCTATGAAGACATGGAGAAAAGAAATCCTAACAAGGATTTACACAAGTTATTGAAGACTGAAACACTCAATGGCGAAACGTGCTATGTTGTGGAAAGCACGCCAAAGGAGGAAGGTCAATATTCAAAACGAGTTGCGTGGGTTATTAAAGACAAATGGATTCCACTCAAGATTGAATTTTACGATGAAGATGAAGAATTGCTCAAAATCTTATCGATCACAGAGTACGAAAAGCTAGTAGGCTACTGGATCATCGTGACACAGGAAATGGAAAATGTACAACGAGAGCACAAAACTGTAATCGGGCTAACCAATATTAATATCGAAAATGGAATTGGGGACACCTACTTTACACAACGAGCCATGATCAAAGGTTTGTAATAGACGTCTCGTTGCAGTTAAAATTAAACGACACAGAAATGAAATTCTCAAAACATAAAATAGCAGCAGCCCTGGCCCTTTTTATAGGAGTGATGTCTGTCATTGCAGGGTCAAGTGTATTACTCGGCATAAGTACACCAGACTACAACGTTCTCGAGTGGCTGGTTGGTTACAATGTTCTGACAGGAATCTTAGCAATGGTAGTATCTGTATTGATCTGGAAGAAACATTTCTTAGTAATAGGTGCTTCTGCATTTATGGTTGCCGCCCATGGTTCAGTTTTGATTCTTCTTGCTACTGTTTTTAGTGATCTTGCTGCTATGGAAAGCATGAAAGCCATGACATTCAGAATTGCTATTTGGATCGTCATTCTTATTCTAAATTTTAAAACATCTAAAAATGAAGACTAGAATCATTTCAATAGTAGCACTCCTGTTTGCTTTTTCGTTTTTCATCAAAGCACAGGAAGCTGAGCAGAAACTGGAGACTAATGGATTTATCAGGAATTACATGGGTGTCTTAACTGCACCACCCAACAAATTCAGCATTAATCAGAATACCCTTAATCTTGAATTCAAATTGCAAACAGAAAAATTCGGGCTATATGCCAACCCATATTACTATCAGTATGCTGATCAAGAGGATGTATTCGACATCAGGGAACTGTACATTGATTTAGTCACCGACAAGTTTGATTTCAGGATTGGTAAGCAACAAATCGTTTGGGGTCAGGCAGATGGCGTTTTCATCACGGACATTGTCTCCCCTCTGGATTTGACTGATTTTCTGCTACGCGATTTCAATGAGATCAGAATAGGCGTAAATGCTGTAAAGGTCAACTACTATCCACATAATGATCATAATTTTGAAATGATCTGGGTTCAATCTTTCACACCGTCAATTTCTCCGCAAGAGGGATCGATTTGGCAACCCGACATGGACTTTATGGCACCACCCACATTTGATTACAGCAACCAAACAAGGGGTAATATATTTGGAAATGGTGAGTTTTTTGCCAAATACAGCTTGAGTAAAAGCTGGGCAGATATTCAACTGATTGGCGCCTACACATGGGATGATGCACCCTCCTTGCACATGAGCCCAATTACTGATCCTACTCCAGGTCTGCTTATCCAACCTGAACATCATCGATTATCCCTTGCTGGGATGAGTTTCAATACGCAGATAGCGGACTTTATTCTAAGAGGTGAGGGAGCTTATTATTTTGGTAAATATTGGCAAACAACTGATATATCAGCGAATGATGCGTTGATAAAAAAGGATTATCTCAATTATGTGGTGGGACTTGATAAAACAGTTAGGGACTGGAAATTCAGTTCGCAGTTTATCCAAAAACGAATTAATGGATACGAAAAAGGAATCTACAATGATGAGATCGATAATCTGGCAACATTACTAGTTAGCCGGTCCTTGTTTCGTGAGACCGTGCGACTGGAATGGTTTTCCTATCATGGATTTAACGATGAAGATGCCCTCATACGGTTTCGTGGATTCTATTATCCTCAAGATGCAGTAAGTATAGAATTAGGCACTAACATTTTCCTAGGAACTGAAGGTGCCTTTGGCCAATACAACACCAACGACATGATCTATTCACGAATTAAATACAGCTTTTAACCCTACATTTGAAAAATAAAAACTACAATAATAACAGCATCTGTAGTCGCACTTGGAATTACCTTTTCCTGTGGAAACTTACAAGAACAAAAACACAGTGAGAACACAACTTCAGAGGAAGCGAACAACCATAGTTCACATGAAAATTCTGAAGTCAATTTAACCCTCAACAATGGGGTCAAGTGGAATTCGGATGAATCAACTTACTCGGGTATGGAAAGGCTAAAAACCGCCCTTACAGATTTTGGTGAAAAGGATTCACCAACAATCACCGACTATAATTCTCTTGGTGAGACACTGTCCAACATAAATAAAGACATTATTAGTCAGTGCAGTATGCAGGGTGAGGATCATGATCAGTTACATATTGTATTGGTACCGATGCTGGATAATGTAGATGCTATTAAAAATGGTCAGGATATAGATAAGATAAAAGAAAATAATGCAGCACTAAGCAAATCATTGATGCTCTTTTTCGAATATTTCGAGGTTAGGTCGTAGTAGGTAGAGTTGCGGATTAACAGTCAATTCACTGGTAACTGGGGTCGGGATAGAAGGCTCAACCCCTGTTTTCACATTCCACAAATGGTAATCATCCGATTCACACTCATTATCATAAACTCATTTATTGATGGATAATCTGACAACCCTCTGAAAACTAATATACAACCAGCAATAATGGCTATTCCAGAGAATACACCTGAGAATCTGTTTTTAAGGCCTGTGAGTACAAGCGTCTCAAAGAAACCAACAAGCGCTAGTGCTGGAAGTGTCCCGAGTCCAAAAAGAAGCATAAATATCGCTCCCTGCATTGGATCCGCCACAATCAAAGAACCTGCAACAGCTAAATATATAAGACCACATGGTATTAATCCGTTTAGTGCGCCAGCAACAAACCACTTCCCGCCCGTTGTGAAATAAGCGTTCATTCGCTTACGAACTCCAATAAAAAAATGGGATTCGTAGTACTTTTTTTCAACCCATTTTCGACTAGTAGGAACAGCATACAATAGTATTAATACCAGGCCACTTGTAATTGCAAGTACTCGTTGTGCTTCTAACAGAACCAACCCCTGTCCGATGATCCCGAATGCAAGTCCAAGTATTGAATACACCATCAACCTACCTACATGATAGATGACGAAAGATTGCCTGGATTGATTGGACTTCAAGCTTATCATGAGCGGACCGCACATCCCCACACAATGGAGACTCCCTGCTAGACCTATAATAAAAGCTGAAATCATTTGATGAAAATTTCTGATTCTTGAAAGTACCCTTCTTTTCCTACCTCCCAGCTCAACTTGACACGATAGCGACCAGCCGCCAACTTTTCAGTGTTCATGCGCTGTTGACCAATTGAATCAAGTTGTATTGGAAATTTCTTGTCAAATAATTGATGAGATACATGATAAAAATGGATCTCACCATTCGCTGACTCATGATCTTCTGGAAATTCCAATAGTACAATATCCTTGCTTATTATTGAAACCTTCACTTCTTCCCCAATCGCTTTTAGGTTTGCTTTTTGATCAATACGATCTTGAAAATTGATCTCCTCTGAATAATACGAATCAGACACAAGATTAATTTCGTGCTGAAAAGAGCGTGCGACCATGTACAGAATGAATCCGGCAAATAGGACAAAGGCAATAGTTATTTTAACTCCCCAATTCATCTCTTTAAGTTACAAGTTTTTAGCTGTTTTTGAGTACACCCTTCTAGAACCTCAGGATGACACCTGCATATTTCGATCTCCAATTAATGAACACATATTCAAATTCATCGACTCATGGGGCCAAGGAATTTAGTCTTGACCGTCTCAATTTGTTCTTCTCCTGAAAAGACCCCTATTTCGATTTTACTACTCATTCCATCCAGATCTTTCGGATCTATAATCACAAAAAATGCTCCCTCGGCAATTCCTTGCTCTTCAAGCAAGATATCATCACTTTTCACCATTTGTAGTTCTCCTGCTGGCCTCAATAGCTCAAAACGTACATTCATTGTCAAAGATGTTTTATTTACCATCTTCATCTGATACAAGTTGCTGACTCTTCCATCATCACGCTTTTGGAAAGTCATTCCCGGCTGTCGAAGAATGGTTGTTTCAAAATCAGATCTGATAATTAATAGGCTCACCAAGGCCACAATCAATAAAACGAGAAGAACCGAATATGCTTTTATACGTGCCGTAAATTCAAAAGACTTGTTGTCAGCAATATTGGCCTCAGACGCATAGCGAACCAAACCTCTCGGTTTATCAATTCTATCCATGATAGAATCACAGGCGTCTATACAAGCCGTGCAATTCACGCATTCAAGTTGGGTGCCATTCCGAATATCAATTCCAGTAGGGCACACGTACACGCACTGTTTACAGTCAATGCAGTCACCTTTACCAGCTACTTTTCTATCCTCATCTTTTCGAAATTTGCTACGTGACTCCCCTCGTATATGATCATACCCCACAATCACAGAATTACGATCTAGTAGCACACCCTGCAAGCGTCCGTATGGACAAATGGTTGTGCAAACCTGCTCACGCATTATGCTGAAAACACCGTAGAATAGGCCAGTTACAACCACTACCCCTACGAATCCACCGGGATTTGTTGCCGGGCCGGAGACTATTATTTCCCAAGTACTTTCAACCCCAATCAGGTAGGCCATGAACGTATGCATAATGACCGTACTCACAACTATAAAGAGAAATTGTTTACCTGATTTCTTTAGGATCTTTCCAGAATTCCAGGGTTGTTTATCTAGTTTCTTTTGAGCCACGTAATCCCCTTCGATCCAGTATTCGATTTTTCTGAATACACCTTCCATAAAAATCGTTTGTGGACATATCCAACCACAAAATATACGCCCATAGACGACCGTGAACAGGACAATAAATAGTACCAGAACGGTCATTGCAATAACAAAAAGATGGAAATCCTGAGGCCAGAATATTTGACCGAATAGGATGAACTTTCTTTCAAAGATATCAAACAGCATTAGAGGCTGCCCACCAACCGTGACAAACGGACTACCTATTAAAATGATTAATAAAATGGAATTGACAACATTTCGCCAATTGGTAAACCTCCCCTTAGGCTTCTTTGGATATAGCCATATTCGCTTACCCTCTTCATCTACTGTAGCTAAGCTGTCTCTAAAGGTGTTCTCCGCGTCATTCTGCTCCTCATATACATCCTTTAGCTCCTCTACCATACTTTAAAATCAGGAAGCTTCCTCCTTGGCTCTCTCTTCTGTTGTACTCTCCTCGGAAGCATCTCCTTCTGCAGCACTCCCAGACCTCTCGAACAATTCGCCTTGGGGCTCCTTGGGGTTAGCTGGCGTGGTGCCCTCCAAGTTGTATATGTAGCTAGAAACTTGTTTGATTTGCTCGGCTGAAAGTTGACTCTCCCAAGGAATCATCCCTTTTGCAGGAACTCCATATTTTATAGTTGAAAAAATCGATTTAATGTCTCCTCCGTTTAACCAAAACTTATCTGTAAAATTCGGTCCAACACTACCACCACCATCTACTACATGGCATACTGCACAATTTTTTTCATAGATAGCTTGTCCGGCATCCAAATCAGCCTGATCGGTTGCCAATTCTACATTAGTTTCATCTACCAAATTTCCTAATGATGCTAAGTATGTTTGAACGTCTGCGTCAGCTTTGGCCATTTCTGCCTTATATTCTTCTTCCTGACTAGGTCCTGATTCTGATACCTCAAATCGGATCCAATAAATTATCCCGAAAATAATAGTAAAATAAAACCCATAAAGCCACCAAGGTGGAAGTTTATTATCAAGCTCACGGATACCATCGTATTCATGCTCAGTCGCAACAGATACCTCATCTTGAATGGATCCCGAATAGTTCATGTGGCTCCACAATCGACCCCAGAATCCCATGTGCTCTTCACCTGATCGTGCTGAAAGGAATCCCGTATCTTGCTCAGCTCCATCATTTGCATTCATTACTGATCGCTTACCCCTCCGTGCAACAAAAAGTATCAGCAAAGCAACTGCACAAATAATGATGATCAGGGTAATAACCATTTCGACTTTATAACTTTGACTAGCATCTTGAGCCTGAGACAATGCAGGAAGCATTAGTATCCCAATAAAAATGAATAGTTGTTTAATTATTTTCATCTTCTGTTTCTTTAGAATCTAGTGGAATATTGGTGATTTCTTTAATTTTAGACTTGTCCATTCGATAGACATAAATAAAAAGCCCTGTGAAGAAAAGAAAGAATATGACGAATGAGATGAGCGGGTATATTTCAATACCCGTGATCGTTTCCAAGTGATGTTTAATTAGCTTCATATCAGTCTCGATTTGAATTAATATCAGTTCCCATTCGTTGCAAATAAGCAATTAGAGCAATGATCTCTGCATCCTTGGCCATATCAATTTGATCTTGTTGCTTCAATCTGTCCGAAATTTCCTGAGCTTGCTTTTCAGCGTCAGCTAAAGCCTGCTGGTCGTATCCTTCTGGATAAGGAACGCCCAACGTTTGCATGGCTCGTATTTTTACTTCAGTGCTTTCTTTGTCCCAGTCCTGATCATAAATCCATGGATATGGTGGCATAATTGATCCCGGCGACATACTAGTTGGATCCAGCATATGGTAGAAGTGCCAACTATCTGGATACTTTGCACCTATACGATGCAAATCAGGACCTGTTCGCTTAGAACCCCATTGGAATGGATGATCATAAACAAATTCTCCAGCCTTGGAATATTCACCATATCTCTCAGTTTCGGACCTAAAAGGTCTAATCATTTGTGAATGACAGTTGTGACAACCCTCTCTAACATAAATATCTCGCCCATGTAATTCAAGTGGGGTATATGGTTGTACGCTTGATATTGTTGGTATATTCTCCTTGACAAGGAATACAGGCACAAACTCAACAATACCGCCAATGGCCACAGCAACCAGAGCAAAAAGTGTAAGTCTAAGTGGCTTAGCTTCAAAAATTCGTCTATGCCAATGCTCGCCTTTGGGAGTTGTAAACCCTTTCTCCAAAGGAGCTGCCTCAGCTTGACTATTTTTTAAGAAGGTTCCAGCTTTTGCAGTTTTTATCAGGTTATACACCATAACAATGGCACCAATGAGATAGATAGTGCCTCCAAATGCTCTCATCCAGTACATGGGTAGTATTTGAGTCACCGTTTCCAAAAAATTGAAATAAACCAATGTCCCCTCAGGATTAAATTGCTTCCACATCAAACTCTGAGTGAACCCTGCCCAGTACAATGGGAGTGCATAGAATATGATTCCGAGTGTTCCTAACCAGAAATGCGTATTAGCCAATTTGAGTGAGAATATCTTGGTTCCATACATCTTCGGAATTAAGTAATATAACATTCCAAATGTTATGAAACCATTCCAACCAAGTGCTCCAACGTGCACGTGTGCAACAATCCAATCAGTAAAATGGGCAATAGCATTCACACTTTTCAAGGACATCATTGGACCTTCAAAAGTTGACATACCGTAACATGTAGTGGCTACAACCATGAACTTAAGCACTGGGTCTTCTCGAACTCGATCCCAAGCTCCACGAAGTGTAAGGAGGCCATTTAACATTCCTCCCCAAGATGGAGCAATCAGCATAATAGAGAAAACAACTCCGAGTGACTGAGCCCAATCTGGTAAAGAAGTATATAGCAAGTGATGAGGGCCTGCCCAGATATAAATAAATATCAATGCCCAAAAATGGACAATTGAAAGTCGATAAGAATAAACAGGTCGGTTAGCGGCCTTGGGTACGAAATAGTACATCAAGCCGAGATAGGGAGTCGTAAGGAAGAATGCCACTGCATTGTGTCCGTACCACCATTGTACAAGTGCGTCCTGCACGCCAGCATACCAAGAGTAGCTTTTCATCAAGCTAATCGGTAACTCAATAGAGTTAACAATGTGAAGCAACGCAACTGTAACGAAAGTGGCTAGATAAAACCAAATGGCAACATAAATATGACGTTCGCGTCGCTTAATCAATGTACCAAGCATGTTGATACCAAATACAACCCATATCAGGGCTATCGCAATATCAATCGGCCATTCGAGTTCTGCGTATTCTTTACCGGTTGTCAGTCCTAAAGGAAGCGAGATAGCTGCTGCCAGAATGATTAATTGCCATCCCCAGAAATGAATTCGACCTAATAGGTCACTGAACATTCTAGTTTTGAGCAATCGTTGCATAGAGTAGTACACTCCTGCGAAAATTCCATTTCCCACAAAGGCAAAAATGACCGCATTCGTATGAAGCGGACGCACTCTACCAAAAGTGGTGTATTGCAATCCGAAGTTTGCTTCAGGTAGAACAAGCTGAAAAGCGACCAACAATCCGACCGTCATTCCAACAATGCCGAAAATAACACAGGCAATAAGGAACATCCGGACAATCTGATTGTCGTAATAAAAGGTATCTACGCTGGTCTTTCCTTCCGACTGGTTTTGGGTGGTGTCTGACATGAATCTTGGTTTAGCTCGTCATCAAATAACATGCGAATTGAAGGAGTATAATCATCATCGTACTGTCCTGATCTAGCTGCCCACAAATAGGCTCCTAAAAAAAGCAACGCAACTGCAAGGCTGCATCCAATAAGTAGAATTATTACACTCATAATAATTTGGCGCAAAATTAGCTTGTAGTGCTAAAACGACCCAAAGAATTAACAGAAATATGGATAATTTTTATCATTTTATTATCTGATTTATTGAAGAATGATGATGCCAAAAAAATATTGCCTAAATTATCTTAGCAATCGCCCCCTCCAAGCAACCATCAACGTTACAAACCCCACAACTGAAATGGAACTGATTGGCATGAGTATAGCTGAGACCAACGGCGTTAACTGACCCGCCATTGCAAACGAAAGCCCAACCACATTGTAGAGCAACGAAATGATCATAGCTAGAATAATGATCGTTCTCACGCCTTTAGAAAAATTCATAATACTCGGAATTTTTGATAAGCTCTTCGAACTTATAATGCTATCGCATGCAGGTGAAAACCGATGAATATCTTCAGAAACGGCTATACCTACGTCAGCCACTTGTAATGCTCCAGCATCATTGAGGCCATCACCGATCATCAGTGATGGTTCGTAAATGTTTTCCAGATAAGCTCTTTTGTCCATAGGTTTCTGGTTGAATGATAAGTGCTTGAAATACGGCTCCAGGTGTTTCCTTTCAGAATCATTATCACCAGACAGCAAATGCATAGAAAACTGACTCCTTACATTATTTAGCATATCCATTGCCCCTTTTCGATATGCCGATTGACAGGCGAAGTATCCACGAAATTGAGCGTCAATCTGAATATAAACGCGTGATTCATTCATTACCTCCACAGTTTCCACTCCAATCCATTCTGCCGAACCTGCTTTAATCTCAACGCCATCAATATTGCCCCTCATCCCCTTCCCCAGCACTTCTTCATATTCACTCACAGGCTTCTTTTCAGTAGCTTGAATTGCCTCCAATGCCAATCTGCTCAACGGGTGTGCTGAGTTTGTCAGTATTGACGCGATCTGAACCTGCTCACCTTCATTTAGTGCCTCTCCAACAAAGGTCACCTGCTCGGATTCATTGGATGTCAAGGTGCCTGTTTTATCAAAAATTATAGATTTGACTTTTGATAGAGTCTCTATCACGCCTGCATTTTTCAAATAGAGCCCATTCTCTCCTAAAATACGCATGGCATGGCCATGAGCAAAGGGTAACGTCAATGCCAGGGCACAAGGACATGCCACAATCAAAACCGCAGTAACAGAATTCCAAATTATCGAGGGATCGGTAACCTGCCAATAAATTCCTGTACCGATGGCTATCAATATCACAGCAGCCGTGAAGTATTTACTTATTTGGTCAATCAGACTCTTGAAATTCTTTCCATCACCTTCCTTTTCCTCTTGATTCCAAAGCTGCGTCAGTTCGCTATTGTTGACCGATTGATCTAATCTCACCGTGAGCTGACTGCCTTTTTGCCTTCCGCCACCAAACACCCGATCACCTAGGCTCTTTTCAACTGGTGCTGATTCACCTGTCACAAAGCTGTAGTCGATGATAGCATTTCCATCCACAATTTCACCATCAGCAGGAATGAGCTCATCATTGTGTATGATCACGACATCTCCGGCTTTTAAATCCTTCAACAAAACATTTCCTTCCTTTCCTTCATTGAGACAAATGACCGAAACAGGGAAATAGGATTTATAATCTCTTTCGAAGGACAAAGCCTGGTACGTTTTGCTTTGATACCATTTTCCGATAAGGAGAAAGAAAACAAGCCCTGCCAATGAATCCACATAGCCGCCACCCGTCTGGGTAAGAATCTCAAAAACACTCCTTCCGAAAAGAGTAGCAATACCCAAAGCCACTGGTACATCAATGTGAATATTCCCAAACATTAAGCTCTTCCAAGCACTGACAAAATAGTCCCGCCCTGAATAAAAAACGATTGGGAGGGCCATGCCCAAACTGATCCATCCAAATAATTCTTTGAATCGAGCAGTCAGTAAAAAATTGGTATCCAAATACTCTGGCATGCTCATGAGCATCGCATTGCCAAAGCAAAATCCTGCAACAGCTATTTTGGTCCCAATTTGATTTTTGGATAATCTTCTTTTTGTTTGATCAGAAGAATTCAGGTTGATCTCTGGAGGATAGCCAAGCTGGGCTAGAAGTATGGCTATGTCTTTCAAAGACTTCTCCTTATGATGAAAAGTTATCGTGATCTCCTTACGGATGAAATTGACTTCTGAACGAATAATGGCACCCTCAAGTTTGGGGAGATGCTCCAACAAAAAAATGCACGAACTGCAATGAATACCAGGTAGATCAAACTTAACCACTGAAAGTTCATCGTCATGATATTTAAGAACCTGCTCCTGAACCTTTTCGTCAGCAAGAAATCCAAACTTCCTTTCTGACTTCAGGTCGGAGATAGATTTGTTCTGTTCGGAAGTTTCCTGATAATAGGTGCTTAGATTCGTCCCGTCTAACAATTCAGAAACGGCCCGACAACCATAACAACAAAAAATATGATCGGCAATATGAATAGACTCGTCATCGCAAGGATCTCCGCAATGACGACACAATACCTTCTGATCTATTTTGGTTTCATTCGTCAATTGAATAGCTGTTTGGAACGATCAGCAAAGGTGCGGAACTTTGCTGAATGATCTCCACAGTGTGACTGCCTGGGTTGTTATCATCCCCGTTACTATTCACACCCATAATGACTAAATCAGTTGGGTGCTCTTTGACAAAAGAAATTAACTGCTCTTCGACATTCCCTGATAAAACTACTGAAGAAATTTTCAGTCCCTTTTCCTGGGCTATCTCTTTGCTCATTTTTTCCATATTGTCCTTTATCTTCTTTAGTTCGTCGGATATATCCTTTGTTAATTTTTCTTTCGAAAATTTGTCTGAATTGGGATAAACGTGAAGTAGTGTCAAATGGGATTTATGAGATTCCCCTAAGGCCACACCAACATACATAGCCTTCCAAGCCGCAGGAGTAAAATCTGTAGGAATAAGAATCGTTTGGAACATCCAGTGTGAAATATTCTTCAAAAATAATCGGCCTCAAAAGCTAGTTGTCTGATTTCTATCAGTATATTTTTTGAATTTAGTCATCATGATAGATCGGAATTATTAACTTAGTTCGCCAAGTTTAACCAACAAAAAACCAATTGAGTGACACCTCAAGTATGAAATCAAAGAAAGATTTTCTTATGTCAGAATCGGGGGTAGAATTGCTTCGAAAGCTTTTCTACAGCTCTGGTGAGGGTATTATATACTTTAACGAGCACAGTGAAATAGACGCCCTGAATCCCCGAGCGGAGGAGATGTTTGGGTATAGCGAATCAGAGTTGTTGGGTCAAAAAATGGAGGTGCTAGTCCCGGAAAGTAATCGAGATTCACATATCAATCAACGAGACAAATATCTTAAAAACCCGACTGTACGAAGTATGGGAGGCGGTTTAGACTTAGTGGGGTTAAATTCAAAAGGCGAAACGTTTCCGATAGAAATTAGCTTGAACTACATGAAGTACGAGGGCAAAACGACTGTTGTCGCTTTCATCACCAATATTTCTTTAAGAAAGAAACAAGAACAGGCACTGGAAAAGCAACGCATCAAATTAGAAGAATACACATCTGAGTTGGAGTCCAAAGTGAAGGTGAGAACTGTAGAGCTGGAACATCTCAATATGGGACTCCAAAGTCAAATTCAAGAAAGGAAATTGGCAGAAGTGGCACTCAAGAAAAGCTTGGAAGATGTCAAACGAGCTGAAAAGAAAATATTGAAAGCACTCGAAAAAGAAAAAGAGCTTAGTGAACTTAAGTCTCGATTTGTCTCAATGGCCAGTCATGAATTTCGAACCCCCTTATCCACCATTGCCTCCTCTGCTAACCTCATTGACAAATATCCTGATACTGAACAGCAGGAGAAACGAGCAAAGCATGTAGATAGGATCAACAATAGTGTTAAAAATCTCATTGGAATTTTAAATGATTTCCTCTCTATGGAAAAATTAGAAAGCGGGACAGTTTCTATAAAGAAATCGGAAGTCAACATGCATGAAATACTGGATGAGACTATTCAGGAAATGAGTCTTACTCTCAAGAAAAATCAACACATTGAATGCTCTTGTAGGGAGGATTTAGTTGTCAATACAGACCCACACTTATTTAAAAATTTGCTTTACAATTTGGTTTCAAATGCAAGCAAGTATTCTGACGAGGGAGCAGAGATTAAGGTACTCGGTAAAGTCAAAGGGAACAACCTACAAATCGAAGTTATAGATAGGGGCATTGGGATCCCCAAAAAGGAACAGAAGAACCTTTTCACGAGATTCTTCAGAGCTGGCAATGTGACCAATATCCAGGGAACAGGATTGGGACTTCATATTGTAAGAAAGTATGTAGACATACTTGGAGGTGAGATTTCGTTTAGGAGTAAAGAAGGAGAAGGAAGCACATTTGTGGTGAGGATTCCGATTAAGGAGACTAGCAATAGCAATTGAACACTAACAGTCTAGGATTTGTATTAGGCAATAATTCTCATGAAAATGAAAAGGCAACATCATGTGATTGGAAATGAACTACCCCGAGGCAGAGCCATCGGGGTATCAAATAAAGTTTGCTTCGCAAACGTAATTGTTTCCGACCCAGAGGGTCGGGGAATTAAACCGCGTATTGATTAAAAATCCTTCTTCCCCGAACTTCTCACTATCATCCACATAGGTACAACTGTCCAAATGGCAAGAGAACTCAGCGACATGATCATGCCCGTTCCAGTTCCAAAATATTGTTGAAACAATGCCCCTGTGTAGCCAAGTAACGCAGAAATATCAAGCTTAAGAAGTATTAGAATTCTAGACAGATCAATAGGATTTAGAAAGCTAGCTGCCAAAGTGAACTTGTCCAATGGATAATCGTCAAAGGTCACAAGGAGTATTAAGAATAGTCCGTCATAAATTACAGCCATAAATAACCAGAGCAAAATGCCATAACCAAAACCCTTGATCTTATTTTCGTTTCGAAGAGAAATAGCGAATGCCAGTGCAACAAAAATGAAGGTAAGGAAAGTGCCAACAATCAGCAGCAAACCGAAATTCCAAATCTCCCCTGACTGCATCAAACCATACGCCAGAAACGGAATCCCAAGCCCTACTAACAAACTAAAAGACAAAGACAAGGCGATACCCAAATACTGTCCTAAAAAGATTGTTCTCCTTTTAATCGGCTGTGCAAGAAGTAGCTCTGTGAACTCTTGCGAACTGTAATAATACATCACTCCGAAGATGGTTCCAATCATAGGGACCAATACCACTACGATATTCATTAACGTAATGATGGCCTTTGACAAATTGTTATTGAGAAAAAGAAGCGCAAACCCAATGATCAAATAAAATAGAAGATACACGTAGCTCCATCTACTTCTAATCAAATCGAAAAAACTGTATTTAAGTATTTTAATCATTCGTTAAAATATTTGCGATGGCATGCTCCAAATCTTCCTGTATGGTTTCCTTTTTCAACTGATCTACCGTGCCGCGAAAATAAATTTTCCCATCTAGCAAAAAGAAGATTTCATCCGCCAACTCTTCTACCAAACTCATAATATGGGTGGTGACAATGATGGTCTTTTCTTCGTTCTTTTTCCTATCAATTAGCTCTTTCAATCGGATCATGGATATCGGATCCAGCCCGGCTGTTGGCTCATCCAGAATATAAAGTGGGCAATCAAACATAAAAGTCAAAACAATGTTCACCTTCTGCTTAGTGCCTCCTGAAAGATTCGAAAGTTTCTGAGACAGGAAAGGATGCAACTCGAAGCGATCAATCAACTCTGATTCGTTGGCTGGAGCACTACGCAAGTCCTTGATCATATTGATCAGTTCTTGGACGGTAAGATTGTCCGGAAACTGTGCGATTTGAGGCAGATACCCAATTTCGCGTCGATAGTCCCATTGTTTCAGCACAGGCATATCATTTAACGTTATGTCTCCACTGTTGGGAATAACCATGCCCAAAATACATTTCATTATTGTCGTCTTCCCTGAACCATTTGGCCCAAGCACGGCGATAGTTCCACTTGTCGGAATATCAAAACTCACTCCATCCAGCACCTTCAGCTTACCAAATTTCTTATGTAGATTTTTTATTGACAGCATCAGAATGGTTTCATGGATGGTTGAGGATCAACAAGATTGTCTGGAGTAAAAACTGGTGACACTTGCTCAGAAAAATTGATAATATCTACAAACAAGCTTCGTAGCAATATAATTGCCTCAGGTGTTTTGTTCACTACGTAAGAAAAAAGCTTTACTGGCCGATAGGGTACATCCCCAATTCCGTTCTTATCCAAATCATATCCGCTATATGTGCTCCAAAAATTTCCTTCAAATTTGTTATCATTCAGTTTGCCATTATAGGCAAGGTCGAATGAATTGCTTATGAAATTATTTCTCATGAAATAGTTTTCATAGCAGCCACCAGACACCTTCACTGCCCATCCGTTACTCTCAAATCTGTTGTCTACATAATTCACCCGATTCGAGCCCTCTACAAAAACACCTATTGTATTTTCCCTAAAAGTGTTGTTCTCAACTTCTGCATCATTGATTTCCTTCAATAGTAAGCCATATGACGCTGTACCCCAGTTTTCAATGAATTTATTCTCCTTCATCACGATGAACTTTGAAAACATAACCGCCACTCCGGCACCATTGTCTTGGAAAGTATTACTCAAATACTTGTCATTATTTGAAAACATAAAATGCAGGCCATAGCGAATGTTATCATGAGAGAGGTTGTTAGAAATCTCGCTTTCGGTGACAAATTCAAGATATATTCCATCTCTTAAACCATGAAGGGTATTGTTGCTAATTAATAAATTAGAACAGTGCCACGCATGAATGCCATTGCCTGAGTCATCCTCTTGTTTCGATTCTCCAAATATTAAATTGTCCTTGATTACGCCATCATGGGATTTTTCCAAAAGTGCCCCAAAGAAAGGATTTTCGATTTCATTTCCAATTATATTGAAGTGCCTGACTCTGTAGCTGTAGATAGCAGCATAGTCCTTTGTATAGCTCTTCCCTGAATTAATGAATTTGAACCCTCGGATTGTCACACTATCAGAAAGTATTTTGAGAATGTATCCGGTCATCTGCCCGTCAAGAATAGCCCCTTTCTCCCCTATCAGGGTAATGGGCTTTCTTAGTTCCTGATCACTACATTCATAAATTCCTGGTTTTACCAAAACGGTATCCCCTCTATGACTCAATCGAATCGCGTCTGCTAGGTTGTTGACTTCACAAGTATGGCACACTTCGGTAGTAAAAGCTGAAGCACCATATGTCAGAAAAGAAATTATGTAAATCAGAAAAACCCTTTTGATCATCTTGCTCTAGTAGGAGAAACGCAATCCGGCGGCAAATGTACTGCCTTCATCCATTTGTATTCCCCGAACATCCTGATAGATTGGTAAACCATATTCTAGTCCTAATATAAAGCCCTTAAAAATCAGATTCGACCCTAGAAAGGCATACCCTTTTTTGAATCCTGTGTTGTCGGTATTTGCTGTGGTCACCATCATAGGATTTAGATCCTCATCAGCTCCATCAATTTGGCCATTCGAAACCCCTTTCATTCTTGCATTTATATTTATCCATGAGGCCACTTCGTACCCAGCCCATACATTCAGCTCATGCAAATTTCCTAGTTTATATCCATGATTGTTCTCTCCGCTTCTAAAAGTGTTCGATTGTTGGACACCCAGGGTTAGATTACTAACCTCCGTTTTGAAGGTGGCACCAAAACTATAATCTGTTGTCCCACTGCCGAGCTGCATGGTGTAAGGAAGCTTCATGGTTTCCATCATAGGTGTATCATCACTATAATTGATTTTCGCTAATGGCAAGCTAATACCACCGTTGAGATGGACTGTGGAGCGAGTATCACGTATTATGCTAAAAAGTGCTGTCAAGCTCAAGTCCCCAGCTCCTTTTGCTTGAGTAGAAAAATTCGCGCCCATCATCGTAGAAAGATTCATGCTCTTCGCTACAAAATTTTGCATGACCATGAGTGTCAGTTTATCAGTAGGGGCATACATAGCCCCAATCATGTACATCCGCATAGTCATGGATAGGGGTGCTACCATGTAGTTCTGAAAAATTTCCATATCCTGAATAGAAGTTGAGCCAGAAAGATTTCCTTCCATGTTCATTTCCATGTATCGCACGCTGAACATGACTCCACCTTTATAGTGTTGGTGATCACCCATTACCCCTACCGGAGCATAAGCATTCGGCTCTTGATGATTGTGATGTCCTTGATGATTTTGGCCAAATTTTGAGGTTGCAAACCTAGCCTTTATTTCCTTCCAATTAAATAGTTCCCCCCCGACTTGCTTCTTCATATCTTCCGCTTTCTGCCTTGTCTCATACGCAGACAAATTAGCTCCCATCGGGCTGACAATACCATTGCTTTTAAGGTAGGTGGCCGTTTTAGCATCTATCAACTGCCCCTCGTTCGAATAGTTGGCAACTAATACTCGCTCAAAATCTGACTCTTTCCTCGTCTTTATGAAATTGATCAAACATTCCAACGCATCGAAATTGTACACATTGTCCTTATCGCGAGCTTCTGCCGCAAATCGGTTGTCATTGATATCCATTTTACAGAAAGAACATTCTATCGCACTTGGTTTGTTTTGGCCAAATGCGGATATAATAATCCCGCATATCAACCATATGATATTTAACTTCCTCATAATGTTTAGAATTAATTCTTTAGATTATAATCTTTTCGTAACTGCGTCCAATCCTTTGATTCTCCTCCCAATTCCCACAACGAGGAATCACGCAATTCCTTAGCTTCGAAAGCGGTCAAAAAGGCTCCCATTGGACTAGGGATTTTATCAGAAATTAAATATTGCGAAACAGACGCATCTACTAATATTCCCGGATTAGAATAATCGGCCACCAAATAAAGTTGTGGCTCTGCTTCTGACCACTGCACCAGATCATTCATCATGCATTCAACAGCATCATATTTAAAAGCTTTGCCCTTAATAGTCACTACTTCAGCTGAATGCTGCTTGTCTACGATTGTCATCTTACAAAAATGACAAGCATCTGTCCCATAACGTATTTCAGCTGGCTTAACTTCACAGCCGATAGCCAGAATCAAGACACATGCGAATTGGAAGACCTTCTCGAACATGCTCTTTATTATGTCTCCTTTGAATCTTCTTTTTTTTCAATTACAAAGGCGGCTAATGTCATAGACATCCCTACAAACATTAAATATGCCCCTAATCTTGGCATTGAGATGGCTTTAAAGTTTAATATCATTTTGCTGCCTATCAGCGGTGGTTGATATGACATGGGTTCGCCATCTTCATCGGTAAATTTAATTGCAGCAGTTTCTTTTAGGTTGTGGCCATATTCATATTCCCACATGTAAAAATCATACATTCCTATGGATCCAAGGATGATCATTACTGTAAACCAAGCCACGAATAACTTCTTTTTCCCAATAAATCCGAAGATGGCTCCAATAGCGGCCATCCCAATTACCACTGAAGGAAAAATCTCAAACTCTGGAATTTGCTCTGGAATATCCTCCATCCCAACATAATGATTCATAATATTGATGTTCTTAATATCATTGGGATTTTTATCAACAAATTTGTTGATATAAATATCCATGCCAATGGCTTCTGGGTATTGAGGTGCCTCTAATGTTATATTCCATAGTGGGAACACAAACAAAGACAGCAAGAGTAATGACCCCACAAACATGAGGAGTTGTGACTTTCTCATTTTACAAATTTATAATAAAAAAAAGCAGCCCCGAGACTCGGGACTGCTCACCAACCTAAACTATTCTCCGTCTAACGACCACTTGAGTGGAACACTAGATCCCTTTGGAGAAACTCTTATATATCCTTGCATTTCCTGATGAAGTGCAGAACAAAAATCTGTACAGTAGAAAGGCCACACACCAACTCTTTTTGGAAACCATTTGAACGTCTCTGTTTGACCCGGCATGATTAAAAGCTCAGATGTCTGGGCACCAATCATACTTATTCCGTGAGGCACATCATAGTCTTGCTCCAAATTGGTCACATGCCAGAATACTTCATCGCCCACTTGAATACCTTCAATATTATCTGGTGCAAAGTGGCTTCTGATTGTTGTCATGTATATATGAACCTCATTGCCATTTCTGGTCACTTTGGTGTCTTTCTCACTCTTCACCGCGTAGGGATGATTATTCTCCTCAAGTTGATACAGCTTCATTTGGTTTGGCTTAATCAAATCTGCTGGAGCACCTGCAGCATAGTGAGGCTCACCTACGGTTGGAAAATCCAGCAATAACTCCATCTTATCTCCCGAAATGTCATACAATTGGGCAGACTGAGCTAGCTCAGGTCCAGTTGGCAGATATCTGTCTTTGGTGATCTTGTTCAAGGCTACCAAATACTTACCATATGGCTTTTGAGAGTTACCTCCTGGAATCATCAAGTGACCAACGGAATAATAAGTAGGCGCTCTATCAAGAACTTCCCAAGTACCGACTTTCCATTTCACTACTTCTGAAGAAATAAAGAAAGTAGTATATCCATTTCCTCTACCGTCAAATTCAGTATGCAATGGACCAAGACCTGCCTGCTTCACAACTCCAGCTACGACATCATCATAATTAAGAATTGGGATACCATACGCATCTCCATCAAATTTTTCATTCTCAATAGCATCAATCATCTTCGTAAATGAATGAGCTGTCATAGACGCAGATAGTTTACCACTTCCGATAATGTATTCACCGGTAGGATCCACGTCACATCCGTGAGGTGATTTTGGTGTTGGGAGGAAATAAACAAGACCTGGATATTTCGATGCATCAATCATCTTAACTTCCTTCTTAATTGTAGAAGTAGCCATTTGAGTAGACTCATCCCACACATTATGTGCATATTCAGAGGGTACAGTTTCAAAATCACCATTAGCAATTAATTCTTCAGCTTTTTTCCAATTGATCGCTGCGATGTAGTCTTTGTCATTTTGAGAAGCATTCACTTCCATCAAAGTATTCGACTCCTCAGTATTATATGTTGAGAAAAACATCCAACCATGAGAAGGACCTCTTCCAGGGTGTGCTAGGTCATAATCAAAACCTGGCATCTTAAGCTGAAAACTAAGATCAAATCGACCAGACTCCTGATCTACCTTAATGAAAGAAATGGCTCCCTTGAAATTGCCTTTGTACTCATCAATCGGCATATCTCGTTGCGGAATTGGTACAGAAAAACGTGTTCCTGCAACAATGTATTCCGTGTTTTCAGTGACAAAGGATGAACTGTGGTTACCAGCACTATTAGGTAATTCGATGATCTCTTCTGTCTCGAAAGTAGATAAGCTTATACGTGCAATTCGTGGTGTATTGTTGGCATTAATGAAACACCACCTTCCATCGATTTCACCATTAGTCTGTGACAAGTCCGGGTGATGTGAATCATCCCAAGGAATTTCACCAAAAGACGTATTTAGCATAGGCTTAGTCTCCTCATTAAAGCCATACGCTTTTTCTGCGTCTACAGAATAAACAGGGATGACTTTGAACAATCGACCTGAAGGCAGACCATAAACGGCCAACTGACCACTGAATCCACCAGATATAAAGCCATAAAATTCATCGTGCTCACCAGGAGCAACATAAGAACGATCGGCTAGATTCCCTCCAAGCGCCCCACCATTGTCATTTGAGTTTGATTGACCACACGAAATGGCGAACAGCAAAAGTGCTGAAAAGCCAAGAGTAGTCATGATTTTCATATTTTTCATATTTTTAGTTGTTAAGAGTTCTTTATTCAAAATTTATTCAGGAAGGATGATTTTATCAACTACATGAACGATACCATTTGACGCTTCTACAGTACCAAGAATCTTGGCTCCTCCTACAGTCACATCATCACCATCGACTACAATTTCAACATAATTACCAGTTGCCATATAAATCTTTCTCCCCTTGCTCGCTTCTTTCTTAAGGCCTTCGATAGTAAATGAACCCGGAGTTGCGTGGTTGGTGATAATATTGGCCAATGTTGGCAAGTTCTCCTCCTTGAGCAAGTTTTCAAGTGTACCTTCTGGTAAAAGACCAAATGCATCATTAGTAGGTGCAAACACTGTAAGTGGACCTGCATTTACTAACACATGCTCAATTTTCGTTGCTTGCACACCAGCGACCAATGTTGTATGATCTTTAGATCCAATGGCTATTTGAAGAATGTTAGCATCGGATACATCATCCGAATAGGATGCCTGGCCTAGCGGATGACTAGATTCAGCCACAACGCTACCGTCACCTGAGCCTTCGCTTGATTGTGAACCGGAGTTGGAACAAGACCAAGTCCCGACAATCAATGCACTCAGAATTAAAATGTTACTGATTTTTCTCATGATAGATTTTTGTTAAGTGAAACTCGATTTTATAAGGTTCTGAAATACTCAAGGACAGCTCTGGCTTCCTCTTCTGTCAAATTTTGATTTGCCATGGGAGATCCATTGAATTTTATCAATAGTTGTTTTGCAATATGATTTTTCTGTACCATTTCATCCGGATTCAGAATCATGTTCATAATCCACGCTGGTGTCCGTCTGGTTAGTATGCCTTTTGGTTCTGGTCCAATGAATTGCTTGTCTACCTTATGGCAGGCAGTACATTTCGCATCAAAAATTTCCATCCCTTTTGCTACCAAGTCAGCATCGACTTCAGCTGGCAATTCAAATGAACTGACAGGCCCAATTCCGTAATCACTCTGCCAGTTTTTCTCCGCTTCTTCAAGTGTTGTGGGATCTGGTGTCTTATTTGCAGCTTGCTCTTTACTTTTATCAGCTTGGCTTTGGCCTCCTCCTCCACATGCCGTCATTGCCAAAAGAAGCACTGCAACGATTAATACATTTTCATTTTTCATAAGCTATTTTAGATTGGTTTACTGTTTGGATTGATTTAATACAAAGCTCAAAATTAACCAATCAGTAATATTTTTTACTTTTAATAGGCCAAAATTAGATACCTCTAGATTTATCAATCATGACCTTCATCAATTCATACTATGACTTTCATTACATCATTTTAGGCAATCAATTAAATGCTTGATCCCTATTAATTTGCTAATTTGCAGATTCCAAACCAAGAAGCTAATGAGCAAGAAAACCATTCTTGTAATTGAAGATCAAGAAGACGTACGTGAGAATATCGCCGAATTGCTCGACTTATCTAATTACACTGTTCGTATAGCAGCAAATGGAAAGGAGGGTGTGAAATCGGCTTTGGGAAAAACACCGGATCTGATCTTGTGTGACATTATGATGCCAGAAATGGATGGATACGAGGTGCTATATCTACTCATGAAAAATCCTTCGACATCAAGTATACCTTTCATTTTTCTGACTGCTAAGACTGAAAAAACTGATTTTCGGAAAGGAATGAATATGGGCGCAGATGACTACATCACGAAACCATATCAAGAAATGGAGCTTCTGGGAGCTATAGAAAGAAGGTTGAAAAAATACGCCGGACTAAATCAAAGTGAAACGGCAGAAGATTTTGCTGAGGCCGCCAGTAAGTATGACAATGTGGACTCCATCTTGGAAAATCAAAAAACCAGGAAATTCAAGAAAAAAGACATTATATATCGAGAAGGAGACTATGCCTCCTACTCCTACATGATCAAAACAGGGAAAGTAAAAACGTATAAAATCAATGTAGATGGCAAAGAATTTATTCACGATATCTATACGAATGGTAGTTTTTTAGGTGAGAAGGCCTTGATTCAAGACTCGGATCGGACGGAATTTGCCATGGCTATGGAAGAAACGGAATTGGTGCTTATCCCTCGTCAGGACTTTCAAAACCTCATATTTCAGAACCGGGAAATCTCCGGGCAATTCATCAAGTTACTTTCAAAAAACCTTGCAGACAGAGAAAAGGAACTGATGGATATGGCCTACAACACGGTTAGGAAAAGAACCGCCGACACCCTGATGAAACTCTACGATACCTACAAGAGTAATGAAGGAGCGACAGCATTTAAGATCGCACGAGCAGATCTGGCAGGAATGGTTGGCACAGCTCCAGAATCAGTTATTCGAATCCTCTCAGAATTCAAAACCGATGGTTTTATTGAAGTGGACTCCAGCCAAATATCTGTTCTGAAACCAGAGGAAATTGCGAAGATTAAATTCTAGCTCACCCCTACAAGATTTTTAGATAGTTGCCTGATTACCTTTGGCGCTTCAATGAAAAGTACGCGATTGGGCCAATGAGTGGAATAAGAACAACGATCGCAAACCAGATCATCATCTTAGCATTAGACATCTTGCTCATTGCGACCATTATCATGGCATATATGGCTATGGCCACTGTCACCACACCTACTAGAATACCCCACATGATTGATAACTTTTGAGTAAAGGTGGGTGTTTAATTCCTCAAGTCAAATGAGGGATGCTAGAGGCTATTATGATTTTGGTCAGGGATTATTGATAACAAAAAAGCCCTACGATTGCTCGAAGGACTTTGTACCAAAGGAGGGAATCGAACCTGACTTTGCAGGTAGGCCCTCACCCCCGAAGGAACACGAGTTTGAGTCGTGCGCGTCTGCCTATCGCAGGTGGCTCTACCAGTTTAGCAAATTTGGCAAATGACTCATCCACCAAAACATTTACTGTCTTGGCAAATGGTTGGAAAATGTTTCCATTTGGACATAGATTGCAAATAGAATTAACCCCTAAATGAATAAGGAGCATGGGAATAAATCGAATTTCTTGCTAGTATTGAAAATCGTTGATCCAAATAAAAAAGCCTTATGGATAGAAAATCAACCATATTGTGCATGTTTTCAGGAAGGCATAGACTCTAGCGGAGTTTTGCATAAACTGATGACAAGTAAGCAGTACTCAGCTCATCCTCTAATCATTCACCACATCCATATTCACCACCGGGAAAATCGTGCAAATCCTGAAGCTTTTGCTGTGAGTTGAATCCTGACTACTATAAGAGGAACTATTCCCTAGAATCTGTATTCTCTGAAAGTGTCTTTAACACAAAAGGTTTTTCATCTTTAAAATCTCACAGATTTCCTTTTGACATGGAGGTGTGTGCTTTTATTGCGGGTAACATTTGTACATCAAGAAAAGATATTGAATTTGTGGTGATGGGAAGGACTAAAACCGATACCGATGCTAATTCAAACAATTTTATGAATCCGAATGAAAAGGGCCCAGACAATTTTCAAGAATGTAGTGTCGCTGGACAAACCCAAACCACCATCCTACATATTTCCAGTAATGGAACAAACTAAAGAAGAAATTTGGAATTCGCTACCTGAAATAGTCAGAGGTAATCTCTGGTGGTGCAGACGTCCCGTTTATAGTGAAACTCAGGGAGCAAAACCCAGCGGTAAATGTATAACTTGTCAGGATGTAAAACACTTTGAAAATGCTGGGGTATAAAGAAATTTTCAAAAAAAGAGGGAAGTCCTCATAATGCTATGATGAGGTATCCCCATGCTCGTGATAAGGAGTTTGAGACCGGCGTAAGCTACATTGCTAATAATTCGAATTATTCTATTCTTGATCTTCCTGCAGGCGGTGGTTATTTAAAGGGTTTTTTACCTACTGGCGTGAAATATTTCGGATTCGATTTTTCATGCGGATTTGACGACCATAATTCTAAAATTATAAAATGTGATGAGGCCAAAATAGATTTGTTGGATGAATCCATAGATGTAGTGATGAATTTAGCTGGCTCACACCACATGCTAGATTGACCATCGTTTTATCGGGAGATGTTCAGGATTCTTAAGTCAAAAGAGCAATTTATTATGTGGGTTCTAACGGTAGGAAGCGAAGTAGACTCTTATTTAAATGTATTTGTCAATCAGTGGAACAGCATGGGTATTAAAGGGATGTTTTTAAAAGGAAAAGATGACATTGAAGAGTTGGTGGAAGTGGGATTTAAGGCTGAGTTCGAGGAGCAAATGTATTTTTGGGATTTTGAAAACGAGAAAGATGCCATGGCGTTTTTCAGGGATCTCTACCTAGATAAAAATCCGTCAGAAAATGAACTACGTAAAGTATTCAGCGATCTTGGTTACCAACAGGGGGGAAATGTTTACAGGGTAGAATGGTCTCTGGGGTTTCTTTTGGCAGCAAAGGATTGACGATTATTAAGCCATCTTCGGCTATTCATCAATTCTTAGTTACCGAATCGATAAAGTCAGTCAATTCGCTTACTGCAGTATAATCTTCGAAAAGCACTTGGGATTGTTTAATTATTCTGGCACTTAAATCTTTTCTTAATCTGCTGTTCGTTCCGATCTCCACTGCTTTGTCAACGTACTTTTCCAGAGAAGCAACGAAGCAGTCATCCAACTCCATCTGCTTGTAGGCCGCATAACCAAATCTGCTTCGATGAAACTTCCCTTTCAATGTAATCATTGG
The DNA here is from genome assembly GCA_024232835.1 of Cytophagales bacterium. Classification (GTDB taxonomy): domain Bacteria; phylum Bacteroidota; class Bacteroidia; order Cytophagales; family Cyclobacteriaceae; genus JAAEPI01. The sequence goes on along the minus strand of JAAEPI010000290.1, from coordinate 3,198 downwards.
GGTACCACAAACAAATGCATCGTAACAAGTGTTTGCGCCCCCTCCGTAATGCAGGGTATCTAATGCAACATTCACCTGCTTGAGTAAGCTCAAATAATTTTCCTCGGACATACGTTCCAAAAATACTATCCGTGCAAAGAGTTCAGGCATAACATATTCAAGTCTATTCCTTAACAACTGCGTAATGTTGTCCTGTTTATCATTAATAAAAATTACGATGGCGTGTGGATCCTTTTGTAGTATACCACTCACCAACTGGTCAAAATCCGGATGAATTTTCTTAAGGTTTTGTGCACATAAATACAAATGTTTATCAGCAGGCAACCCAAAATCGGCTAGTGGTTTGACAGCATCTGGTAAAGGTGGTTTGTAATAATACACAGGGAGGCGGTTGAGTCTAACCAACTTTTCAGAATAGTAACCATCGCTTTCCTCAGTTTCGAGATGTTTAGAAGAAATGAAATAGTCGACATTTGGGATGCCACTTGTTGTTGGCCAGCCCCAACTTGTGCATTGAACCCGAGCCAGACGCATAAATGGCAGCAAATAATTGGCTGAATCTGTTCCTATTTCCCAATAGTGTAAGAAATCAAATTTAGCATCCACAATAGTTTGAGTGGCTAAATCTAAGCGAGGATTAATGGAAATAAATTTGACTCCTGGATTATCAACAACTGGCTCTAAAATTTTTTTCCCATTCGGTAAGCTACAAACGATTGAAATGTTGTATTTATCTAGTGGCATGTGGTTTATTAACCCACGCATACATTTAATAAATACCCCCTCGTGTCCATTGGTTACTACAAATCCGATGTGTGGCTTGGGATTTGGATCTCTTACCGGAATCTCTGGCATTTCCTTTTGGTACAAGGATGCCATGGCTTGCTTTAATGGTAGATCATTTCTTCCCTGATAGATCAGGTCAGAACAGGTAGCGAATGCTGATGTGTTTACCTCTTTTGGATGTACGTGCAGACTCTTAAACCGGGTTATTGCACTACCAATTCGATTTCGATACTCATCAATGGCTCGGTTACTTTCAAAAATAATGGGGCAAAGTGTATTTAATTTAAATCGTAATAAATCGTCATTGGGTTTAAGGTTTATAAGGTGCTCATAACTCTCACGTGCCTTCTCAATATCACCTTGTTTCTCATATTGCTGAGCCAGGTTTGAATGAGCTTCGCAAAATTTCGGATTAATTTCAATCGACCTGTTATATTGTTCAATTGCTTCCTCACTTCTATCCCAATACTGAAGCGTTATGCCCATATTATTGTGTGCCAGTTCGTGTTTATCGTTGATTGCCAGGCATTTTTCATAATACGTCATCGCTGACTTATAATTTCCCATTTCCTGCGCAAGGTTTCCCAAATTATAATACGCTTGAAAATATCCTGGATCCCTGGCCACCGCCTCCTTGTACAGTGAAATTGCCAACGAAAATTCCCCTAATCCTTTTCGTATTGTAGCCTGGTTGAAATATCCCTGAGCAAAATTCGGATCTGTTTTGGTGGCTTTTTCAAAATATACAAGCGCATTCTTATCGTCACGCTTCCGCTTGTAGGTTTCGCCTAAATTGTTTTGAAAAATCGTATTTGTTGGGTTTCCCCTGATTGCTCTTTCAATATGAGAAATTGCACTATCAAATTGATTTTGCTGTGCATATACAAGGCCCAGCATATGCAAAGCATCAGGGTAATCCGGATGATCCCTTAGCAACTGGTTAAATGAAATTTCAGCTCCTTTTAAATCACCTTGTTGATAAAGCGACATGGCATGCGAAAAGAGTTGCTGAAGATAGCTTTTCAAAAAAAATGAGATTATGGGTTCTCTACCTTATCATTTGGTTCTGCCCAGTAGTTGTCTGTTGGGGTTACCAATGCCCTTCTATGTTCTTCCTTATCAATTCCCAAAATCCCGGGCCTACTGAACTTAGGAATAATTTGAACATCATATAGTTCTTCTACACTGGCATTGTATCGAATATGGGCAACTGATGTAGCAGTGGGCAGGTGGATGATCTCAACTCCGGAATGAAGTGCTTTCTTGGTGATTGGCAAATCACGGAAAATCGAAGAATTCTGTCTTAATTTCGACAGGCCAATAAACAAATAGTCGCCATGCTTGGCCATTCCCCGAAGAAAGCCATTAAGTGTCAATAGCACCTCATATTTCTTCTCGGCAATATTTACTTTGATTAATTCTCCCGTTGCGGATAGTACCATGTACACATCACCATCGTACATACGAGGCGAATGGGGCATGGCCAGTCCTTCCAAAATGATTTCATCCGTTTCAACATCGATCAGGATGCCGCCGGTTTCCACCGTATCTCGCCATCCCTTGCCTATATCTGATAATCCCAAAGCCGTTGCATATTTCGGCTTACCATTTTTCATCACCATGCCATTGAGATGGCATCTGTCCGCTGGCTGGAGATCGGTGATAAACGAAGGATTCCAGACAGGTTCAAAACTGAACCGATCATTGATTAGTGAAATACAGGAAAACCTTGTATTAACTGCATACAATCCTTTTTCCCCCCACTCCATATCATGGATATCTACTTCACCCGTATAATAGATAGCTCTTGGAATGTAGAGTGCGTCATATGTTTTTGGCTGTGGGCCATAGTTTGGTGCCAGCCCTGGAGCGTTTCCTAATACTACAACTTCATTTTTTGTTGCAACAGCCAACTGATGATCCTTGATAGCTAAACCCATTGCTTTATTAAAATTTCTGGGCAATTGAATCAGGTTGTTTTCATCTACTGCATTGATAAAGATAACCTTACCCGCCTGATATGTGCTGATTGCAATTGTGCAATTTAATTGTTGGAGCAATTCCGGAAGGTTGGGTGAATATGTACACGAAAAAGGTTCCGGTGGTTTGTTCGGTTGATTTGTCATTTCAAAAGTCTAGAAATCATAACATGAGCTGCGAAGATATAAAAAAAGCCATCCACTAAGTGGATGGCCTTGTCAGCTTTTTAAAAAAACTGACTGCCTTAGTACGATTCAATTTTTTATGATCCTTTTCACAACTCGCTGATCACCAATACTAATCTCGACCATATGTACCCCTGATTTCAAATTCTCTAATGTGATCGGTACCTTTAATATCTGACCAGCCTTCATTTGTTGCTCTTTCTGTATAAGCTTGCCTGAAATATCCAATATTCGGATTTTAACCAAC
>JAAEPI010000289.1 GCA_024232835.1 Cytophagales bacterium | reverse complement strand
TGGGTTTATGGAGCAAAGCATGAACAAACTCAGTGTGAGGTCAATAGGAATAGCGCGCGCTTCTGGCTTTGTTGGACTGGTAAACCTGACCTACAATCTGTTTAGATATGAACAAGTGGTAAGGTTGGACAGGATAAGTCTGCCTAATTGGGAATGATGAAAAAATGTATAGTGTTGATATACAGATAATTATAAACTAAAACAGGAAAGCCACTTAAAATCCCGTTGCAATGTGTTCATATAACAAAAGTGGCAAAGTGAGAAAATTAATTATTAGAGGTTCCCTTAAGGAAATTCTTCATGTTGAATGATTGTTCATCATCAATCTTGATCGTTTCATTTAATGGATCACCATCATCAGAGATAGTAATTGTGTAGGTAGTGATCGAGCTCAGATCAATATTGTCCACCTCCAATAATTCAGCAATAACCGTCAAGTCCTCATTATAATCTTCATTATCAATCGGTGTAAAAGTGAAGCGTGCCTCCGTATCTCCCTTTTCTACAGACATTGCAATTGTACCTGATTCTACAGCGGGGCTGGTTGTGTAGTCAGTTCCATAAACAGCGGTTCCGCTGATTTCGGCTACAATAGAAGCATTTATTTTCGATGCTGGGAAGACAAGCGTAACAGTAATAGCATCACCATCCTCTGAAATGATCGTACTACTTTCATCAAACCCGACCTCAATTGCTGGGATAGTCCCTTCATCCTTGTTACAACCGGTAAGAACCAATAAAGTTCCGGCAACAAACATCAATGCAAGAATTAATGGCTTTTCATAGTGCATCTTAATTAATAGACAAATTAATACATTATTTTACTATATACTTGCATTTTTTAAAGAATGATCTATGTTCTTAACTGTCAACAGCATTTGACACCTCGGAAATTCATGGGTTCATGCGGAGCAGATTGTGGAGGATTTAAAAAAAAATTAAAAATGGAATAAAGTGAGCCAGAGTAGGCATTGGTAAAAAGAGTCCAGAATACATTTTATAAAAGCATTATGGACGATCTTCTTTTAAAGTCAGGCAGAAAATACCATCTCGGCAGCATATTTTAACTAAAATGGTTCATAGAGAACTCGCTAAACCACTGAAGTTTATATGCACAAATCAATAGCTTACTTATAGGTATGTTACTGTTTGGTAAGTTACCTATTTGGAACTATATTTAAAGAATGGAATCTCCATTCTTATTTGGTCAGGTAGTCACTGGCGATGATTTTACCAATAGACAGATTGAAAAAAGTACCGTGAAAAGCACATTGCTAAGCGGCAATCACATCATATTAATCTCTCCTCGGCGCTACGGGAAATCTTCTTTAATAAAAGGGATTTTCCATGAAATACAAAATACCAAGTATCAAACCATAACGGTGGATCTGACCGCTTCACGCTCTGAGAATCTATTTTTAGAGTCCTTTGCCCGACAGGTTTTGAATGCCAACAGTAATAAAACATTTTGGAAAAAAATGAGTCGTATTCTTAAAAATATTGTCCCCACTTTTTCGATGAGTTCTGGGGATTTTGGAGAAGTTGCCACCTTGTCGTTCAACTGGCAAGAGAAGAAAAGGACGATTGAGGAAATACTGGAGCTTCCAAATTTAATAGCCAAAACATCCAACAAGCATCAGATCATTGCCATTGATGAATTTCAAAATATTGAGAAATTTGAAGATCCTCAGGGCTTGCAACTACAGATGAGAGCAATTTGGCAACATCATACAAATGTCTCTTACTGCCTATATGGAAGCAAGCGGCATATGATGGAGCAAATCTTTACCCGTGATTCTTCTGCTTTTTACAATTTTGGGCAGGTGGTGCAGCTCCAAAAAATACATGAAAAATATTTGGTGCCTTTTATATCAAAGAAGTTTAATCTAACCAAAAAGCACATCGATGAAGGACTAGCTCTCAGAATTGTCAAGATGATGCGAAATCACCCCGAATATGTTCAGTTTTTTTGTCATCTAATATGGACATCAGCGACTAGGAAAATTCAGCCAAAACAGCTTAAAAGTGGATTAAAAAAGTTGATGGAAGCAACATCTGTTCATTTTTTGGATTTGTATGACAAGCTCAACAATACTCAGGTGAAAGTGATCAAGGCTATTTTGAAGGGTGAACAGCAACTCACTTCACAGTACACCCTTCAGACTTACCAATTGGGTACATCTGCCAATGTGGTTAAGGCATTGGAAGCATTAAGGAAAGAAGATTTCATTGAAAAAAAACAAAAAAACTACGAGCTAATCAATCCTGCCTTTGAATTCTGGTTTCGATTCAAAATACTGCAAGATGATATTTTTGAAATAGAATGACTCCATTTCAATCCAATGAAAGCATCGAAAAATTCCAGAGTCCATGTGGTGCTGATTGTTGCAGATCCAAAAAGCCCGATTGAAATAAAGTCAACTGAGGCACTCAAAAGGTAGACAACTTCAGAAAACAATAATGTCTGTTTCGAGTGCCTCAACATGACAGGAGGTTTCTACCTTTGCTTTCGAATGAAAAAAGTCGCTTTCTATACGCTAGGTTGCAAGCTCAACTTTTCAGAAACCTCTTCAATCTCCCGCTTGTGCGAAGAGAAGGGATTCAAGAAAGTAGAGTTCTCTGATACCCCGGATGTATTCGTGATCAACACGTGTTCGGTAACTGAAAATGCGGATAAAAAGTGCAGGAAGATTGTGCGAGAAGCGAAGAAAATTTCTCCGAATAGCTTTATAACTATCATTGGATGTTATGCCCAGTTGAAACCAAAAGAAATCAGTGAAATTCCAGATGTAGATGCCGTGCTTGGTGCTGCCGAGAAATTTCAACTTTTTGATCATTTGCAAGATTTCACGAAAGGAGGAGTGTTTGCCTCGGACATCAAAGAGGCAAAATCATACAATGCCTCTTACTCTATTTCGGATCGCACTCGTACTTTTCTCAAAGTCCAGGACGGATGCAATTACGGATGTGCTTTCTGTACCATCCCACTAGCCAGAGGCAAGAGCCGAAGTGACACCATTGCCAACATTGTGAAACAAGCCCAGGAGATTGGGAAAACAGAAGTAAAAGAAATAGTTCTCACCGGAGTAAATATTGGAGATTTTGGTATTCAGGAAGGAAAGAGAAAAGAAAAATTCATTGACTTAATCAAAGAACTCGATGAGGTGGAAGGGATTAATCGATTTAGAATTTCGTCCATTGAACCAAATCTATTGACCAACGAAATCATAGAATTTGTAGCTCAATCAAAAAAAATTGCACCTCACTTTCACATTCCATTGCAATCGGGTAGTGATACTATCTTGAAGAAAATGAACCGCCGTTATTTAAAAGAACGGTACGTTTCGAGAATCGAAAAAATCAAGCGCGTGATGCCTCATTGCTGCATTGGCGTTGACCTAATCACTGGATTTCCTGGCGAGACGGAAGAGGAATTCCTGAAGACCTACAGCTTCCTAAACGAACTTGACATTTCTTATCTTCATATATTCACGTACTCGGAGCGACCCAATACTGTAGCTCTGGAAATGGATGGAATTGTGTCAAAAGTAGTGCGAAACGATCGCTCTAAAATGCTACGGACTTTGAGCGAAAAAAAACGACGATATTTCTACAAGTTCCATATGGGAGAAACCTATACTGTCCTTTTTGAAGAGGATGTGGAGGATGGCTTGATGCATGGATTCACGGAGAATTACATTCGTGTAGCGGCTAAATATGATCCACTTTTGATTAATGAATTAAAACCCGTCAGACTGCAATCGATAAACCAGTCAGGGCATGTAGATGTTGAAGAGGTGGAGACTGAGTGTGCTGAACATTAAAAATCACCCGCATTCTCTATCTTTGATATATGGAAAACAAAGAAATTCTCGCTGAAATCAAGAAGGCCGTCATGGCCATCGAACCGGATGCAGAGATCATCCTGTTTGGATCAGAAGCAAGAGGTACAGCCAGCAAGCACTCGGATATTGATTTACTTATCTTACATAACAGAGAACTTTCGTTTGAAGAAAAAATGGAAATATCTGGGACTATTTATGACATAGAGTTGGAGCACTCCAAAATAATAAGCCCCATAATTGTGAGTCACAAAGTTTGGGAGGATCAGCGGCTTAAATCCCCTTTTTATTATGAAGTAAAATTGGATGGTATTCAATTATGACACCAGAAGAGCAAAAATCGGTCGTTGTGTATCGAATTGATAAAGCGCATAGCGAGCTAAAAGAAATTCAATACCTAATTGATGGTGCTTGTTGGAATACTGCAACAAATAGATTGTATTATGCCTGCTACTATGCTGTATCGGTATTGTTAATTAAAAATGGACATAGAGTATCGTCTCACTCAGTCGCAATTTCTCTTTTTGGTGAACATTTCATTAAAACCGAAATCCTTAGTAAAAAAGCTAATCGGATTTATTCTGAACTTTTTCAAAAAAGGTTATCTGGAGACTATGCTGATTTTTTTGACAATACCGAAGAATTTGTTTTGGGAATCAAGCCAAAAGCCCAAGAACTCATTCATCAAATCACTCAGATCATCGAAAAAAATTGAACATTCAAAACCAAACGTAATTTCTGCGAGTATCTGCGAGATCCGCGGGAGAAAAAAATATGAAAATCATTTGCATAGGCCGTAACTACGTTGACCACATTAAGGAGCTAGGTAATGAACGCCCGACCGACCCGATTATCTTTATGAAACCGGATACGGCTATTCTAAAAAACAACGACCCATTCTATTTTCCTGATTTTTCCAACGACATCCATCATGAGGTGGAAGTACTTATTCGGATCAATAAGCAGGGAAAATCCATTGAACAAAAATTTGCTGGAGATTACTACGATAAAATTGGCCTGGGAATAGATTTCACGGCAAGGGATTTACAGACACTCGCAAAGGAAAAAGGACTACCATGGGAACGTGCCAAGGCATTCAATGGCTCAGCACCCATCTCCAAATTTATTCCGAAAGGAGACAAGGATATGACAAACCTAAATTTCAAGCTGTTGAAAAATGGTGAAGAAGTCCAGAATGGAAACACTTCTCTCATGCTTTGGCCAATAGACGAACTGATTTCTTATGTCTCCAGATTTTTTACTTTACAAATTGGAGATATTATATTTACAGGGACACCTAGGGGCGTTGGATCAGTGAAAATCGGAGATCGGTTAACCGGATACCTAGAAGATCAGTCCATGTTTGACTTTGAAATAAAATAACAGGCTCAGCCTGACGAAGCAAAAAAAATGAAGAAGGAGCGCTCATTCGAAGACCTGAAACCCTGGCAGCAACGATTGCACAGGGTGATTTTTGGTATTGACACCAGGATTGGGAAAATATTTGATATCGTTTTACTCTGGGCAATTTTGATCAGTGTGGTTATCGTCATGCTTGAGAGTGTTAAAGAAATAGCTGAACCAAATATTCAGCTTCTTAAAATTCTTGAATGGTTTTTTACAATTTTGTTTACTCTTGAGTACATAGCAAGGATCAGTTCTACACCTAATCCTAAAAAGTATATTACCAGCTTCATGGGAATAGTGGATCTACTCTCTTTGATCCCGAGCTATCTTGGCTTATTTGTTTCTGGGTCAGAAAGCTTGAAGGTGATTAGATCAATTCGCTTGATCAGGGTATTTAGGGTATTGAAACTTACCCATTTTATGGGCGGGGCAAATCAATTGGGGGGTGCACTTTACAATAGTCGCCATAAGATTGTTGTATTTCTGGGAGCCGTGGTTTGTGTGACCGTTATAATGGGAACCTTGATGTATATGGTGGAGGGATCTGAGCATGGATTTACCAGTATTCCACAAGGTATTTACTGGGCGATCGTAACAATAACCACGGTTGGCTATGGTGATTTAGCTCCTACTACCGTATTTGGACAGTCCATGGCATCCGCCTTAATGATTGTGGGTTATGCAGTTCTTGCTGTCCCAACTGGTATCGTGACATCAGAAATCATGCATGCGAAAAAATCCTCCATCAGACAATGCAACAATTGTAGTGCTCAGCTCACGCTAGATCAAGCCCACTATTGCCACAATTGTGGAACTCATATTGAAGACGAAGAAGAAAACTTAAAGTAAGCTTATGAAATTAGCAGTCGGAGATCAAGCACCTGATTTCGTTAGTAAGGATCAGAATGAAGACTCTATCAGCCTTTCTGATTTTAAAGGGAAAAAGATCATCCTTTATTTCTATCCAAGAGACAATACACCAGGGTGCACGGCAGAGTCATGCAATTTGCGTGACAACTACTCTCACTTACAAAAACAGGGTTATGTAGTGCTGGGAATAAGTTCAAATGACCAAAAATCTCACCAGAAGTTTATCAAAAAATATGATCTGCCTTTTCCACTAATTGCTGATACGGACAAGTCCGTTCATGAAGCTTACGGTACATGGGCACCAAAGAAATTTATGGGACGAGAGTTCTTGGGTACTGTCCGAACCACGTTTGTAATAGACGAAGAAGGAAAAATTGAGGAGATCATCGAGAAGGTGAAAACTAAAGATCATACCGCTCAGATATTGGGGTAAGAATTTCTCAAAGACTTTTCAAATGGAAATCAACCACAGAAGTCAGGACAAGTATTTAGCTCAGAAATCTCCGCTTTGGATAGAATCCCCAGATGGAAAAACTCGTGATACTGATTTTTTGGAAATCGAGATTATTCTCAAAGACATCAGATTCATTGTACATGAAATGTCCAGCTATGACTATTTGGAAGCCAGTGAGCTTTCGTTCGGTGGGCACCTGAATCAGAAGTATTGGGAATTTCTGAGCCTCAAAGGAGAAATCAATCAACATGACATAGACGAGCTTGAAGAAGGGGTTCTTCTAATCATCTACCTGCTATACGGAGAAATATTCGAAGCTGAAGGAGCCTGTTTTCTAAACAGTAAGGACCTCTTTGAAATTGTAAATGGATTTGTAGATCTGTACAATCCAGACAATAAAAAAAAACAAAAAATGAAAGAATGCCTTCAATTTTCAATTGACAATTATAGAAACGAAAAAATAAGCGAACGAATCACTCAGGAACTCGATGAGGACGATACCAAATTGCTTAATCATCGTATAGAAAATGACAAATGGATGTACAAGACCTTTGTTGCAGACTATTTTATCAACCTTGCAAAGTCCTTTTGAACCGCTAGCCAAAAATCGGTTGTAAAAAAATTCGATGTTGCAAAACATTGAACTTTTAGAAATACCTTTAAGCTTCTAACATTAATCATCATGCGAAATATATTTTTCATTGTAATATCAGTGCTCTGGTTCTCACTCTCATCGGCACAAGAAGCGTATAAATTCACTGATGTCATCGATTTGGAGGCTACTCCGGTAATCAGTCAGGGACGTACCGGAACCTGCTGGAGCTTCTCCACGACATCCTTTTTAGAATCCGAAATTATACGGCTCACTGGTGAAAAAATAGATTTATCTGAGATGTATAACGTTAGAAACACCTACCCCCAGAAAGCAGAGAACTATGTGATGCGACAGGGCAAAGCCCAATTCAGCGAAGGTGGTCTGGCTCATGATGTGATTAATTCCGTTCGAGATTTTGGGCTTGTACCCTTAAGTGCATACACAGGTCTATCAGATGGTGAAACGGCACATAATCATGCGGAAATGGTGGCCGTTATCAACTCAATGCTCGATACGTATATTGAAAACCCTGGAAGAAAACTGAGTGACAAATGGAGCCTTGGGATTGATGCAGTTTTGGATGTTTATCTTGGAGAAAATGTGACTTCCTTCACGTATGAAGGAGAAATATTTACTCCTAAGTCATTTTTAAGAAAAACCAAAATTGCTCCCGATGACTATGTTAACATTACATCCTTTAGTCATTCCAAATTCTATAACAAGTTCATCCTCAACATCCCTGATAATTTCAGTAACGGCAGCTTTTACAATCTTCCAGTTGATGAAATGATTAATTCTATAGACAATGCTCTTGAAAATGGCTTCACAATAGAACTTGATTGTGATGTGAGTGAGCCCACATTCTCTTCAAAATATGGTGTGGCAGTGATTCCTGATGAATCTGAAAATAGCGAAGCTGCTTTATCAAATATCTATCCTGAGAAAAATATTACGCAAGCCTATCGCCAACAAGAATTCGAGAACTATCGAACCACCGATGATCATTTAATGCATATTACCGGAACAGTAAAGGATCAAAACGGAAATATTTATTACAAAGTGAAAAATAGCTGGGGTACTAATCCCAGTAGAACTACTAATGGAGGGTATGTCTACTTTAGTAAATCTTACATGGCACTGAAGGCCATAAGCATTACCGTTCATAAAGATGCTATTTCAAAAAGTATGGCTGACCAGTTGGATTTGTAATCCAATCAGATTCCCATGTGCAAGAATTTTGGGGAAAATAATAATGCTACTATGAAGCAAACAACAACACTAGGACACAGCACGCTCAATGTGAATCGAATTGGCCTTGGTTGTATGGGTATGTCAGAGTTTTATGGATCTTTTAGCAAAGAGGAATCCATCAATACATTGCATAAAGCCATCCACTTGGGGGTCAATTTTTTAGACACAGCCGATATGTATGGGAGTGGAGCTAATGAACAATTATTAGGAGAAGCCTTCAATGGCCGTTGGGATGACATCATTTTGGCAACCAAGTTTGCTGTTATGCGGGGACCAAAGGGAGAATTTCTTGGGCTCAGTGGACAACCGGAATATATAAAAAAGGCTTGCGATCAAAGTCTTCAGAATTTAAAGACAGAGGCCATTGACCTGTACTACATGCATCGACAAGATCCCAAAATGGAGATTGAAGAAATTGTAGGAACAATGGCTGATCTGGTCAAAGAGGGCAAGGTGAAATACATAGGTCTTTCTGAAGTTGATCCTGATACTCTTCGTCGTGCTCATGCTGTTCATCCCATCACGGCTCTCCAAACAGAATATTCTTTATGGAGTCGTGAACCGGAACAAGAACTTTTTGATGTTTGTAAAGAGCTAGGAATCACCTTTGTAGCATACAGTCCTCTTGGAAGAGGATTCTTGACCGGAGCGATTAAAAGCCGTGCTGATTTAGAAGAGGGAGATTTTCGGCTAAGTAATCCTCGTTTTACAGATGAGGCAATAAAAGAAAATCTGAAGTTCATTGAAGCGGTCAATCGTATTGCCCAAAACAAAGGTGTGTCCAAAGCGCAGGTGGCTCTTGCCTGGGTGTTGAGCCAAAATGATGAAATCACAACTATTCCAGGCACTAGAAAAGTTCATCGTCTTGAGGAAAATTTAGGTGCATTTAACGTAGAATTAACACAAAGTGAGCTGGCTGATATTGATGAACAAATGCCATCAGAAACCGTTGGGGGAAGGTATTGATAGAGCCCTGATTTGTACCCAAAAAAGCAACGTCGACAAATCGAGATGGCCTCCATTTCAAACAACCTGTGTATTAGTCCACGTTATCATGCAGAAACTTATTGTTTCCGAGTATCTGATTATCATCGGTCAAGTTGAACTTGGATATATTTCGCTCAGAAGAATGAGGCACATCTTTCAATGCTACTTTCTTTCTTTCATAAGCAGGTACGTCCAGCTTTTCCTTAAAATCCTCTGTCCTCATTTCTACCTTCTGGCCGTTTAACTCCTCCTCTCGTCGCTTGCGCTCTTCCATCAATTGCACTTTTTTGGAGATGGGTATAGCCGATCCATCTATCAGTTCATCAATTTCCTGATCTTCGGCTTCTTCCTCTTCGGCGGCACTCCTGATTCCTTCAAGCTCAAAATCTCCTTCAATTTCAAAGTCAAAATCCAACCCCTCTTTTTGTCGATCCTCTTCGTCTTCTATTTCCTTTTGAATCTCGGCTTTTATAAAATCAAATTCATATGTTTTTTCTTCCTCCTCTTCTGGTTTCTCAAAAAGAGAAGGCTGAAGATGCGGATCCTCTGTTATCCCCGGGGATTGAGGAATAATTTCAACATTGGCTATTTCGGGTAAATCCAAATCGAAAACGATTGGCTCGTCCGTTTCTAGAGTATCCACTTTAGAATCTGTTTCTGGTTCTGCTTCCACAATGTCGGTATCTACCGTCTTTAAATATGGCTCCTTTGCCACATCCTCCGTTGGTACATCTGGGCTATAGCCAGTTGCAATTACAGTCACCCGAATGTGTTCTTCAAGACTTGGATCGATTCCATGCCCAAAAATTACGTCAGCGTCTTCACCTGCAAATTCTTCAATATAATCAGTGATTTCGGTCAATTCATCCATCTGCAATTCTGCCTCTGAACCAGACATAATTGAGAGTAGAATTCGCTCAGCCCCAAACACTTCCTGATCATTTAATAAAGGGGAGTTCAGCGCTTCTTCCGCTGCGCGGCGAGCTCGATTTTCACCGTGCGTCTTGGCAGAGCCCATTACAGCTCTTCCTGCATTTTTCATGACCGTTTTAACATCCTCAAAATCGACATTTACATACCCTGGAACGGTTATTATCTCCGCAATTCCTTTTGCAGCTGTATTCAGCACATTATCTGCTTGCGCAAATGCATCACTAATCGGCAAATTCCCAAAGACCTCACGGAGCTTGTCATTCATTATCACCAGCACAGTATCGCAGTATTGGCGCATTTGATTAATGCCCTCGTTGGCTGCCTGTGTCTTTTTCTTTCCTTCAAATGCAAAAGGAGCTGTCACAATCCCTACAGTGAGAATATCCAGCTCTTGAGCAACCTGGGCCATAACAGGAGCAGCTCCAGTACCCGTTCCACCACCCATTCCGGCAGTAATGAAGATCATCTTCGTATCTTCTGACAACAGGTCTCGAATCTCTTCTTTACTTTCAAGTGCTGCATTTTTTCCCTTTTCAGGATTTGCTCCAGCTCCAAGTCCTTCGGTCAGGTTCATGCCAATCTGAAGCTTATTCTTGACCGGGCTTGATTCCAGTGCCTGACTGTCAGTATTACAGATCACAAACTCGACATCCTTTATGCCAAGATTGTACATGTGGTTCACAGCATTACTTCCACCTCCACCTACTCCAATCACCTTGATGATGGATTTATGGTGTGTGGGTAGATCGAATTGATACTTATTCTCTTCCATAATTTTTAGTTTCTGCTATCAATAGTCAGTCGTCAGTGCCCGACTGTAACTGATAATTGATGCGGTTGCTATTTGTATTCTTTATCATCAAAATCATCTATCAACAAGCCTTTCGTCTTGCTTAGGATGTTTTCAAAAAATTTATTTCCTTTTTTATCTTTTCTATTTCCACTCAGGTAGCCTCCTTTGCTTGCCTCCTGATATTGTTCGTCTCTAAAATCCAGCGCCTTGAATCCTGACAATACTAATCCCACAGATGTGGCGTACATTGGACTTTTAACTGCCTCAATCTTGCTCTTGCCAAGGTGCTCATTTGGATGTCCAATGCGAGTGTCCAGACCGGTCATGTACTCAAATAGTTGGCTCAGATTAGTCAGCTGAGAGCCACCTCCTGTCACCACGATACCTCCAGCCAGCTTCTTGTGATAGCCTGACGTTATTATTTCTGTGTGAACCATCTCAATTATCTCCTCCATTCTTGCCTCAATTACATGCGCCAGGTTCTTTACAGAAATTTCCTTTGGTGGACGATTTCTTAGTCCGGGAATAGACACAATCTCATTGGGGCTTGCCTCTTCAGCGATCGCTTTACCAAATTTTGTTTTCAACAGTTCGGCCTGATGTTCCATGACCATACAACCCTGCTTAATGTCGCCGGTGATGATATTACCACCAAATGGTATAACGGCTGTATGTCTGATAATTCCATCATGGAAAACAGCAACGTCAGTGGTACCACCTCCAATGTCAACAAGGCAAACACCCGCTTGTTTTTCTTCTTCACCCAAGACTGAAAGACTGGAAGCTAAAGGTTCCAAAATCAGATTTTCAATTTCAAGCCCGGCGCGTCTCACGCATTTGTTTATGTTATTGATTGCATTGGTTTGCGCGGTGATGATATGAAAGTCAGCTTCCAATTTCACCCCTGACATACCAACGGGATCAGAGATGCCCTCATCATAATCCACGATATAATCTTGAGGCATCACATGGATGATCTGGCTTCCTGGAGGAATGACCATACGGTACATATCTGAGGTGAGACGATTGATATCATCCAAAGTGATCTCATCGTCAGAGTCCCGGGTTATAGACCCGTGCTGAATAGTGCTGTTGATATGCTGACCTGCAATACCCACATTTACTACTCCTATATCAATTCCCGCAGAATCGCTTGCCTCTTTTATTGCTTTGTCAATGGCATGTACAGTCTTATCTATATTGGTCACTATCCCTCGTATAACCCCGTCAGAGACTGCCCTTCCCATGCCAAGTACTTCGAGCTTACCATACTCATTTTTCTTGCCGACTATAGCACAAATCTTGGTTGTTCCTATGTCGAGTCCTACAATTATTTCTTCTTTACTCATGGCTTTTCGCAGATAATTTGATCTTTAAATTTCAAGTTCACGGTTGTGTAATTATTCCACCCTTTGGTTGGTAGTATCTTCTTATAGAAGATCATCAGCTTTTCAAATTTTTTCTCAAAGTCATCAGGTGTTCCCAAGAGCACCGTTTGCTTGGTCACTTGGGGAATCATCTCAATTTGTCCATCACTTTTTACAACGAGTTGAGCAATTTGAGCCCTCCAAAAATCATGTTGCTCTATGTATTTTAGAAGTTCCAACAAACTATTTCCATAAGAGGTCTCTTTGAGATTATTTTCCCAAATAAGCTCATCTATTTCCAAAAGTGGAACTCTAGCTGTATGCCGAGCAGTTGTTGGAAGCAAATTTCCATTTTCATCTATGTAACTATCCTTTTCATATCGATGATAAATTCGGCCAATAGGCTTTCGCTGATTGACCCACACGAGTACATTTCCCTTGACATCTCTATACACTTCTGCATCCATAACGAATGGGTTGGTCTCAACTCTACGTTCCATTTCACTCATGTCCCATTTGCTAACAGGCAATGTCAGAATATTATCCTCGCCCCTCATAAGGTCAAGTATTTCAGCCTCCGAAGTGAACATATTTCCTTCATTCGAAATGATGTCAACTCGAAGATCGTTTACCAAACCCTCTTTGCTTGAAGCAAATCCCATCCAGGTTAGAGGGATCACTCCCACTAACATTCCGATCAAAAGATATTGATTAGTTTTCCTCACTTTCCACTGGTTTAAAAAATTCAGCAATCTTAGTAACCTCTTTATCAATATCGCCAGCTCCAAGTGTCAATATCAAATCTGGCTTCTTCTCTTTCAAGACATCAAGCAATTCGCTTTTTTCACACACCATTTTGTTTTCATTCTCCATCTTTTCAAGAATACTTTCAGAAGTTATGTTCCGAATCGGTTTCTCACGTGCTGGATAAATTGGAAGTAAGATGATGTCATCAGCTGCATCAAGACTATCAGCAAAACCCTCTAAAAAATCTCTGGTTCTAGTGAAGAGATGAGGCTGAAAGACGACTGTAATGTGTCGTTTTTTGCAAAGCACCCTAACAGATCTCAGAATTGCTGCTATCTCAGTAGGATGATGTGCATAATCATCAATGACGACTGTTTTACCAAAACGAACAACAAATTCAAATCTTCTTTTCACCCCTTTATAGGTCTTCAATCGGGTTCTTATCAGCTTGTCAGACATGCCCATTTCAAAAGCCACTGTAACTGCAGCGAGCGCATTCAAAACATTATGGTACCCCGGGACATATAGGAATAAATCCGTGATTTTTATCTTCCCTTTTCTATAAGTAAAGACAAAAGCTCCGTCCACAATACGCAAGCTCTCAGCAACAATATCTCCCAATCGAATATCATACGAGATGTATGCCGGACCGAATATTTTGAGGCCAGCTTCCGAGCTCATAAGTATCCTGCCCTTTGGAGCTGTCCGCTCTACAAACTCTAAAAAGGATTTTGATATTTCGTCTTCGTTACCATAGATATCCAAATGATCCGCGTCGATGGAGGTTACTACCGTATAATTCGGATGGATATGTAAAAATGATCGATCGAATTCATCTGCTTCTACAACAATGGGTGCATCTTCATCACCGAGAATCAAATTGGTATCGTAGTTCGTCATTATACCTCCTACAAACGCATTGACCCCTCCAGTCTGGCCGTTTAACAAATGAGCCACCATCGATGATGTGGTGGTCTTCCCATGTGTCCCTGCTATAGCAATGGTATAATGGTCCTTCGTGAGTCCACCGAGCACCTCGGCGCGTTTTTGAAGATTGAAATTATTCTCAGCGAAAAATTTCAACTCCGAATGTTTTTCTGGAATAGCCGGAGTGTAAACGATCAAAGTGCCCGTCTGACCTTTGAAATTATTTGGAATAAGAGAAATGTCATCTTCGTAATGAATGTCTATCCCCTCAGATACCAGCACTTTGGTCAGTTCTGTTTCTCCGATATCATAGCCAGCCACTTTCTTTCCTCTAGCTACAAACCATCTGGCAAGAGCACTCATACCGATTCCTCCTATTCCAATAAAATAGACGCTATGTAAATCGTCTTTTTTCATGCTACCAACTTTACTACTTCATTAGCAATTGTCTTAGCCGCATTACTACGAGCTAAAGATTTTATATTTCTTGAGAGAGTTTCTCTCTCTTCTTTAACCTCAAGCAATTTCAGCGTTTTTTCAGCCAACTGCTTGATCGCATCCACATCTTTTAGAAGAATTGCCGCATCCTTTTCAACCAATGCTTCAGCATTGAGCATTTGATGATCCTCTGCCACATTTGGGGATGGAATTAGAATCGTTGCTTTCCCAGTTAGCTCCAATTCTGCAATTGACAAAGCACCTGCGCGTGAGATGACAACATCTGCTACTGCGTACGCTAAATCCATTTCCTTTAAGAAATCCACCATTTTTATTCTTTCAGAATTCTGGACTGATACTCTTGATTTCATTTCGTCAAAATAGAATCCTCCAGTTTGCCAAATCACTTGTATTTTTTCCTTATCAAATTTTTCTAAATTGGCTAACATCGCTTCATTGAGGGTGCGAGCCCCAAGACTGCCTCCCACC
>JAAEPI010000288.1 GCA_024232835.1 Cytophagales bacterium | reverse complement strand
TACTATTCTTACGAAGCAAGGAGTACAGAGGTTTGGCCAATTTCGAGTAGCTCTTAATAAACCTCTTAGAAAAATTGAATACGCCCAACACGGACTGAAGTTCGCCCTTATTTTTAGGCGGTTCTAGCTTTTTGATGCACTCAATACGCTCATCATTAATCTTAAGACCATCTCTAGTCAGAGTAACACCTACATATGTCACCTCCTCTCTCAAGAATTGACATTTCTTAGGAGTTAGTTTGAGATTTCCTTGCTTCAACCGTTCAAACAACATCTCCAACAACTGTATGTGTGATTTAACATCTCTACTAAGCAGGATCAAATCGTCTATGAAATATGCTATGTGCTCCGGAGGCAAACCAGCTATCAAAATTTGCATCATGCGACAAAATTTAGCCGATGATGACTTCATACCCATCACCATCCTGGCAAATTGATATCTCCGATTATTGTACATAAATGCAGTAATTGGTCGGCTAGATTTAGAGTACGGCACTTGATGGAACGATTTTGATAAATCAACCGTTGAATATAGGTTTTTATCACCTACCCTGTCCAAAATGTGATTCAAATTAGGTAGTTCCATCAAATCATCCTTTGTCTCTAAATTAACTAGCCGGAGATCGCATACAAATCGCCAATTATTATATCCTTTAGGCACGAGGAATATTGCACTCGACCAATTGCTATGTTCC
>JAAEPI010000287.1 GCA_024232835.1 Cytophagales bacterium | reverse complement strand
CTTTGGTAATGAAGCTGAGATGATCACTACAGACATGGTGACTTCAGTGCGAAATGGAACTCTCAGCCGTAAAACTCCATGGACAGAGAACGAACTCTATAAGGCTATTCCTCAGCCATTGACAAATAAAGCTAAATGGAAGATTACCTCAAGCCATAATCAAGCCGGAACGCGTTATATCGCTGATGGTAAGATGCAACCGCGCTGGGCCAGCGAAGCACACATGCAAGCAGGAATGTGGGTAACAGTTGAACTACCTAATATAACAAATATCAATGCTGTAAATATTGATGCAGCAGATTCCAAAGCGGATCACCCAAAAGGTTATGAGTTCTTTGTTTCCAATGATGGGAAAACATGGAGGCAGATCACGAAGGGGACTGGTAAAAAGCCTCTAGTCGAAATTCAATTTCCCGCTGTAAAAGCAAAATTCATAAAGATTCAATTAACAGAAAAATCTAATTCGTATTATTGGTCAATTCACGAAATGGAGATCTTTGAGAAGCGCCAATAGCGCTAACGGGAAATTGAAATTACTTGACATTGTTGCACTGATTTAGTTATAATTCTGAGGATAAGATGGGAAATAAAATGAAAAAAAAGTTT
>JAAEPI010000286.1 GCA_024232835.1 Cytophagales bacterium | reverse complement strand
ATAACAATGGGAAAAGATAGCCATGAGGCTGTATTGGTGATGATTCATACATTTAGAGAAGTAGCGGTTAATGAGTGGCTTGTTAGAATTATTTTAACCTGGAAAGCAACCAAAAATGAAATAAAGCAATACGAGGATTATGAGATATGAGAAAAGAGTACGATTTTTCTAAAGGGGAACGTGGTAAGTTCTACCGCCCAGGGGTTGAATTGAATTTACCTATTTATCTTGAACCTGATGTAGCCAAGTTTGTACGTGAGTTAGCTAAGGCAAAAAATGAAGAAATTGAGGCCATAGTCAATGATTGGCTACGGCAAGATATTGCTTTGGTAGGAGAACGTTCTGCCCCGCAAAGAGCCAGCTAACAAATTCATAATATGCCTATGCTGACAGATACAGAAATAAAATTAAGAGGCTTTCAAATCTTAACCGAGTCTCTTGGGAACATCGAGGCAGAACGTTTTATAACCTTGATTCAGCGAGAAGCATTTGATTATACCAAGTGGCGGGCTGGTTTAGACGAGAAGCTATCCATAGAACAAATTCACAACGCATTCTATTTCGATAGGGGAAAAACAAAATGAGTCCAAAAATCTTACAGGAAGGCAGCCTGATTTTTTGGTTTCATAGCTATGATGCCGTTCACGAAAATCGAGCCAGTATCCACGTGGGTAAAGGTTCACAAGATGATTACAATGACGCAAAAATATGGTTAGAGCCAGAAATTGATGTAGCACGGGAAGGTCGAACCTTGAGAAAGCATGAGTTGAACCGAGCTATGAAAGTCATCCAACAGAACCATAGTTATTTAAAGGAGCAATGGTATGACTACAAAGGTAAAGCAAGTTGAAGAACAGCTTGCGGTGAAGCATTACGAAATACAATATCCAGTATCAGCTT
>JAAEPI010000285.1 GCA_024232835.1 Cytophagales bacterium | reverse complement strand
CTCTCCGTTGAATGGAGAATATTGGCGTCTGTGTTATGATACAAGCTTCGTAAAAAAGTACTCAGCTATTATCAACTGCTTTCTTCTTACGTCTACGTCTTGTTTCTGCTCCTGCAAGTCCAACTAGGCCTGCCCTTTACCCTTAATTACTAAATGGACATTTGAATCCGTGTTTGATATATTGTCGGCATGGAAATACAAAATCAAATTAAACGAACATTATCACAACCAGAATCAATTGAATATGTAATTAGCTTACTTAGTACGAAAGAAGATATAACACGGACAACGCTTGCAGATCAGCTTTGTGATGAATTTAAATTTTTAGATTTTCACGGTAAAAGACAACGAGCCGGATGCATAAAAGCATTACGCCAGTTAGAAAAGAAAGAGTTCTTTGCCTTGCCGCCATCATGTGGTAGACCAGGCAAACGAAATCCAAGGCGTCTTGTTGAACCTGTACCTGAGCCGCAAGGAGTTCCAGAGGAAGCTGGGAAGGTAGAGGATTTACGGTTAATTCTAGTAGAATCAGAGGGACAGATGCGGCTATGGAACGAGTTGATGATCATGGATCATCCCCGTGGAGCAGGTCCGTTGGTGGGTCGACAACTCTACTATCTTGTAGAATCAGAGCATGGATGGTTGGGAGGTTTTGGATTTAGTTCATCAGCCTTACATTTGCAAGCGCGTGATGATTGGATTGGTTGGGATTGGGAAATTAGGCGAGGTAATTTGCATCATGTTGTAAATATGAGTCGATTTCTGATTCGATCCAGTGTATCGTGCCGTAACCTTGCATCACGGTTGCTTGGAATGGTAATGCGTAAGCTTCCGGAAGATTATCAGAAGCGTTATGGTAACCGTCCTCTGCTTCTTGAGAGTTTTGTAGATACTGCACACTATACTGGAGCGTGTTATAGGGCCGCCAACTGGCAGTATATTGGTCGTACTAAAGGCTACGGCCGTCAGGGTCTTCTTGAGGGCAAAAGTGAAAGTATAAAAGACATCTATGTTTATCCACTTGATGAGAATTTCCGTATAAAGATGGGTCTTTCAGAGGGCAGTGGTTTAGGTGCTATTAAGATATCAAGCGGTATTGGTGATCAAGAGTGGGCAGAGAATGAGTTTGGCAATGCTCCGTTGGGAGATAAGAGATTGAGTAATAGACTTGTCGAGGTAGCCGCAGATAAAGCCGTACAACCGGGCAACTCCTATTGCAGTGTAGCCAAAGGTGACTGGCCGAAGGTAAAAGCCTATTATAGATTGATAGACAAACCTGATGATTGCGAAGTTACCATGTCCAACATTCTCTTGCCGCATCGCAAACGTACAATACAAAGGATGAAGGATCAGGAAATAGTACTGTGTATTCAAGACGGTAGTGATCTAAATTATTCTACATTAGAAACATGTAAGAATTTAGGGGTGATTGGTACGAACCAGACAGGTGCGCAGAGTGGAGGGCTGCACTTGCATTCTACATATGCAGTGACAACTACGGGTCTTCCTTTGGGGATCTTGGATGTAGAGTGTACGGCACCTAAACCAAAAGTGAGTAAAGAGAAACGTCCAGCTTCAGAGATTCCCATAGAAGAGAAAAAGACCTTCTGCTGGATTGAAGGCATGCGTGACTGTGTGGACTTGCAAGCACAGATGCCCAAGACTACTTTGGTCAATGTTATGGATAGAGAGGCGGATTTCTTTGAACTCTTTGACGAACAACGTCGCAATGGATCCAATGTTGATTTACTTGTTCGAGCCAAACATGATCGTAAAACCACGGGAGAACAGAATCTATTTGAAACGGTAAAAGGGTCGTCTGTACAGAGCAGGATAAATATAAAAGTTCCCCGACAAAGTGCCAGGCCGAAAAAGAGCAAACAAAAGGCAAGGGCAAAGCTTCCATCCAGAACAGCTGAAGTATCGGTTCGTTATATACGTACAGAGCTAAGTGCTCCTTTAAATTGCAAGGATAAGGATCCGGTGCAAATATGGATAGTGCATGTGAGTGAAGAGAATCCGCCTGCTGATACGAAAGGGGTAGAATGGTTTTTGTTAACAACGTTCAACATGAAATCTGTAGATGATGCGTTAAGTTGTGTCAAATGGTACTGTTTACGTTGGCGTATTGAAGACTGGCATCGAGTATTGAAATTTGGATGCGGAGTTAAAAAAATAGCACATAAAACAGCCGAGAGACAAAAAAGAGCAATAGCAATCAATATGGTTATTGCCTGGCGAATAATGCTTATGACACTTTTGGGAAGAGAAACACCTGAACTACCTGCCGAGGTATTGTTTTCAGATATAGAAATTCAAGTATTGGCAGCGTATGCTAAAAAAAAGATTTGGCATTGCCACATTGTTTAGGAACAGCGATTAAGTTGGTAGGAAAAATTGGCGGTTACCTTGGACGTTCCAATGATCCCCCTCCCGGTCACCAATTAATGTGGCACGGTTATTCAAAATTACAACTTATGTGTGAAGGTTTTGCCCTTAAGAACGGTTTTCCGT
>JAAEPI010000284.1 GCA_024232835.1 Cytophagales bacterium | reverse complement strand
ATTACGTGTTAATATACAGTAAGAATTCGAACAAAACCCCGGTTCCAAGGTAACACTTTCTCGCCTTGTTTAAGACAAAACCAACTCCATCAGATTAACTGCTTCCTTCCGTTGTTCGATCCCCAATTCTTTGACATTTACCAATTCATCCAAGATCTTTTTTTTAAGAACACCTGCATAATGATACTGTTTTTTGAGATCAGTGGCCATGAGTTTTGCCTGCCTAACGCAGGTATCTTTGATAAATCTGTGACGTGATAATATGGAATTGCGTAACATGGCCACTAGATTTTCCACTGTTGTTGTTTCCAGTGCCTTTTCTTGTTCTTCGTGTTCTCTATCAAGCATCCCCTGATAGTAATAACGCCCCCTGCAATAATTCTCGTATTGGGCAGTATCGAGGTCATTTTGAATATTATTAAGGATACCGAAGAAATAAGGCAAAGTGCATCGTTGTTGATTTCGCCTTATAGCTTTAAGAAAAGCCTCTTCCGACTTATTGATGGCATTAAGGTCGTACGTGACAATACATTTTTCAGCCCGCTTCAGGCTACGCTCATCGACCTCCAGACCGTGATTTTGGATGATCCAGACAAGGCGGCTAAGCTTGGCTTCCTGGTCAGGATCCTCGCTTTTCTGTTTTCGTCCTTTGTATTTCTTTTTGAGAGCTTGCAGTTTCTCTTTGGATGTCTGGACTTTCATCGCCTCTCCAGGGGCAATTTTGTCACCAAATCGAGGTAGCCGATTGCGCATGGCGATATAGATAGAAATTACCTTTTCCAATATCGCTTTGGCGAGATTCCTCGGAGACAGTGTTTCAAATTCGATCGTACCGATCACCCCCTTCATCTCAGAAAAAGCTCCTTCGATAGTTCCATTACCTTTTGGATTTGCAGGCCCTGCAGGTAAAGCCTCGATATCGTTTAGCTCAAGATAGGCCCTACTTTCATCAGAAAGATTGGCGCTGCCATGATCTGACACTGACCCTATCGGTGCGCCCCATAACTTCTTATGTGCCTCTATAACCTTAATAAACTCCAGGGAAGTTTCGCTGTCAGAAACACTGAATCCGGAATGACAATAACTTTCAACATCAACACATAACTCCAGATTGAACTTATAGGGAACCTGGTTGATCCATACGGTGAACTCACTACCATCAACACTTACAAGACCATTTGGGATACCTTGACGAAGTGCCTGGTAAAATCCGGGCTGGCGTTTTTTTGTCTCTGGCTTGTAAAGACCATTAGCAATCAGGATCTCACCCACCTTTTTGTTGCTAAGCACAATATCCTCTTCCACTGTCAGTTGCTTGGTAAACGATTTCAGGCGAATCCGACGGCCTTTAGATTTGAGTTTTTTTGCCACTTTTATAATTTGCCTCACCATATCCGGTGTAATCTTATGCCCTTTGCCACGGCCGTCAGGGATAATCAGAGGAACCATTTTTTCGTCAAAAGTCCGATTCCATTCAGAAAGCGTGCTGATCTTAACATCCAGGACCCATGCTGTTTCCTCAAACGTCCGGCCCTCTTGCCGAAAAAATCCTACAGCTTCTGTTTTTTGCGGGAGTCCGCAGTGTTTTTTTTATCGGCTATAAACTCATCTACTCCATGAATCCGCCAGGCAATTTTGCGCCCCTCGTTCTCAAACCGGAGATCATCGTAACGTTTTTCAAGTTTCGCATGCTCCGCCTTAAGGTGTTCAATTTCCAGACGAAGACTATGCTCCACTTCATTCTGTCTATCGGCAGATTCCAACTTGCCAGCCCATTGATAGCCCGTCTTACGGGAAACACCCGCAACCTCGCAGATCGATTTTGCATCAATGTCCATGGGAAGGCCTTTGGCCCTTAAAATCTTTTTACCACGGATCAAAACACCAACTTCCTCCTGACTCAAACTTTCATTCATGGCCTCCTCCAAGTCAAATCAACACGATGTCCCAAAATGTGGAGACTCACTCTCCCTTCAGGCTCCAACACCAAATTAATTAAACTCCGGGATATGTCAATGCCATCATAACTGATTTGCGTTTCAGGGTCGATCTTTTTAGAAAGAGCCTCAAGAACAGCATCTACCCTACCATGAAAACGGTCTGCAGGTACCAACAGGCCGCCCAGACCCTGATGGGTCCGCTTATAGTTGTGGATCTCAACCCATTGTTTGATGGCTGCTTCAGCTTCTCCCACTCCCTTAAATTCCTGACGCCGGATCAATTCTTTTTGTATCTGTTTGTTGACAGCTTCAATCTTGCCAAGCGTCTGCGGATGATGAGGGCTGGCATGGGTTTGGTGAACACTTTCCACTTCCAAATACTTTTCAAATCGGTTAACGCCGCGCCATGAATAAAATACAAAGCCACGGTCACTTAAAACCTCCTCCATTTTTCCATAACGATCTATGGCTTCTTGAAATACCCCAATAACCATATCAACAGAGGTTTCCGCAGATAGACGAAAGCCAAGAATAAAACGGGAAAAATCATCAAGAAGCAAAAGAAGATATACTTTCAGTTTATGAATGAAAAACTCCAGGATATCGATTTGAACCAACTCCAGTGGACGACTCGCTTCAAAACGTTGACTTTCCTTCTTGTCACGCTTTTTGCGAATACCACTGTAACCATTAGCCTCCATTACCTTTTGAACTGTCTTGGTAGAAATCGTTATCCCTTGTCTCCTTAATTGATTTCGGACCTGACTTGGTCCAAATCCCGGATAACGCTCCCAGGTCTTACGAACTGCCTCTTCCTGTTCTTCCGTAACCTTCTTGATTCCACGGCCACGGGATTTTGGCCGGTATGCTAAAAACGCATCTTCTCCCAAAACTTCTAATTTCTGTTGCCATTGGTATACCGTCGTGTAATGAATCCCAGCTAAATCGGCAGCCTCTTTTATCCCAATTTCCTTTCCACTTTTCAAGATACCCAACTTCTGCTTTTGTGTAAAATGACTCTTTCTTTCCATCACACTTCCTCCTTTCATTTTGCCGGAGAAAGTGTTACCCTCTTTCACCTCAATCATCTAAGGATTTTTAGTCGCAGACTCACTTAGTGTGTTTTAAATGCTCAAGAGCTTCCTTATGGATTTGTGCTTTTTTCTTTTCCTTAT
>JAAEPI010000283.1 GCA_024232835.1 Cytophagales bacterium | reverse complement strand
GTAAAAAAACCAAGAGAATATGCGTGATGGGCATGCTGAGAATTGCGACTGTAAGTGGCCCCTGCAAGGAGCAGCAACGCGAGTTGATCGACAATCTGGCCGAAGCATTCGAAATCGACAAGATTTTGTTGAATGACATGGAAAAGTGGGCCATTGATCTTAGTGAACTCAAAAAGAAAGGATTGTCTTTACTGAAAAGATAGTATTTTAGTTTCGAGAATCGACAACGGGAACACTAGAAGAACCGCAATGCCTTGTCCGTTGCGGTCCTGACTTGGAATTATTGATCATTTCGAATTGTCTTGTTTAGCCATATTCATGATTTTACAGACCGAACGCCAGTTCCTGGCAGTTACTGCAACACCCAGTAGACCTTCTGTACGCGTAGCGAGTTTGGATCTGCCAATACCGTCCGGCGTGTGAATGTAGAAGACTTTATCCTTCAGATGGAACAGTTCGTTCTCCCTCTTTATTTTCTCAAGCGCATCCAAATCGGGATTCCTTGGAATTTCTTCTAGAAAATAAAGATGTAGGGTCTTGGGTTCGGTCTCTGCCTCGGGAAAAGGATTCGATGCAATGGCATTTTCAAGTTCTTCGAATTCAAGGATGATTATATTTGGAGAGAACCGATGACTTTCGTTTAATGCGGACCTGATTTTGTTTGAAAGAATAGAAAAATCGGTCTC
>JAAEPI010000282.1 GCA_024232835.1 Cytophagales bacterium | reverse complement strand
TTCGATCAGGGAACTCATTTGCATATGCTGCATTTAACGCAATCCACAGAAAAATGAATTTGGAGTCGTCATCCTCCATGTGCTCTGCACAATTTAACCAGCTTAGTGCGCGATGAATTCTTAAAGTTAGATTTTGCGGCATTGAGTCCCTAATTTCTCGATGCCTGGTTTTTAGTATATTGTGCGAGAGATCTTGATCCATTATTTTATTCTTGGTCTTTAGTACTATCGAATCAGTATAGCATCGCAATTATCGATTTTATTTACCTTGACCTCCTGCTCACAAATCGTTTTACACTTTTTGCCTGGCTCGCAACCAAACCAGTCTTTAAAAATATCTCGTCTGGAATCCCAGTTAACGATCCTATATCTTCGAACCCTGCATCAATGAGTTTCTGCACAGATTTTCTACCAATTCCTTTGACTGTCAGTAACTTACCTAAAGTCGATCCGAGGGTGAGATCTTCTAGCAACTCATAAATGCGCATCGCAAGAAAATCCAATTTATAACACTTATCTGAACTGCATATTTGTGCCAAACAACTCAAAATCCATAGCACCGTAAATTTAAGACCATTCTCGAGCGTGCCCTCATACAAACTGTATTCAGACGCAAGCGTTTCAATCTTTTCTCCTTTAGCATGCCGGTGAAGGAGGATGGCAGTACCCATAAGTTTATTGAATGTAGCCTCAGTAAGGTCATCGCGAGAAGAATCGATGCAAAAACGCAGTGAAGAGAGCAGTCTTCGGGTTGGATACTCTTTTGAATTTGAAGCACGCCATAAGTTGATTAGAGGCTTATCTTCGATATCTAATTGCTCTATATATTGTGCAATTTTTTCTTTCTCTATTTTTGAGGGAGATTTCAACAAGTTTCCGCGGGCCTCAAAACTGGCTGCGGCCAAAAACAACAAATCAATCTCCCCTAACCTTCTAAGATAATTATGATCATTGCCATCCAATTCTTCCTGTTTAGAGCCAAGATTTATAAGCGCACGAATGAATCCACCAAGCATCCCGCCGGATTCGGGCGATAATCCTGCGAAAACAGTTGTTTTGCCCAGCTTAGTAGCGCAGTAGGTGGATTCCGACTTCTCGACT
>JAAEPI010000281.1 GCA_024232835.1 Cytophagales bacterium | reverse complement strand
TACATATATTATACATATGTATGAAATTACACCTAATGCAAATAATATTATCAGTAACCAAAACCATGCATTGACAAGAGCATGCCGATCTGTTGAAGGAGCACCATCCACAACTCGTCCCCCAAATCCCAAGGACAGCCAGGAGATCAATCATTGTCATA
The DNA here is from genome assembly GCA_024232835.1 of Cytophagales bacterium. Taxonomy (GTDB): domain Bacteria; phylum Bacteroidota; class Bacteroidia; order Cytophagales; family Cyclobacteriaceae; genus JAAEPI01. The sequence goes on along the minus strand of JAAEPI010000281.1, from coordinate 463 downwards.
CATGATAAAATCTACTAAACCATCGTTACCAAATGCAGGATCAGCTTGTTTAAGGCTGTCCCACAGGTGTGTAGTAAGTTTAGATTTGAAAATTGATGGACTTCCGATTTCCCGAATTTCCAGTGGTAAATCATTCCACAAAGAATGGACTCTAAAGAAAAATGACTTATCTAGGAGTGATGTACTCTTGCCCCGTGGGAGGAGAGTGCTAACAAATGATAATCTATCTAAGTGTGTTGATCTAAGACGTGTTTGTCCAGTAAATAAGCTGAGATAATCAGGTAGGCTCACAGGAATTAAATCATGTACAATCTTGTGGAATAGGATAAGGTCATTCAAATCAAATTTATTTTCCATTGGTAGTATATTAACTTGTCTGCATTTTCTAATATACTCATCATAAGAGTAATAGCTCAGGTGCTCCTCCAATAGCATCCATTTGATGCACATTTTCTGAAAGCTT
>JAAEPI010000280.1 GCA_024232835.1 Cytophagales bacterium | reverse complement strand
TCAGAAACAACCGATCCCCAGGCTCCAAAGATGGATTTTGACGCTGGATCAATACCGTATTAATTGGGTTTATAGAAAGGGGTCCTCTAATGCGGTAGCTGATGCCTTGTCCCATAGATATGCTAACGTGGAGGAAAGCGAACTGGCACAGTCTAAATTAATTCAATGCGATGCAGTAGTCTGCTGTACACAGGCTGGTGCATTATTCCGATTGTGTTCCACCAATTGGAAATTGGATGAAGTAGTAACCCGGTCCAAGACCAGACAAAAACAAACCGAAACAGTTCCCCAAGTACCGTTAGAAATGTCTCCGGATTGTGTGCGTCAACCTGATTCAAGTCTACCCCCATTGGAAGTCCCTAAAAATATCCCCAAGGAAATGCCAGCGAGAAAAGATGTGCATGAGCACCAACTTGATACATGGGTGTCCCCAAAGAATAGCGAAATCCAAAAATCTCAAGAGAGAGATGACGAATTGAGTCCCATCATTGAATTGTTGAAAAATAGCCCAAAACATGTCCTTGAGGAAAAGTTGTTGGGTTATTATTTGGACTAGGGTGTTTTATATTTTTCCGATGGTACAGAAAGAGGTAAATTAGTTGTCCCCAAGGAGCATAGACAATTGGTCTGCTGCGAGCATCACAGTCTCCCCACAGGAGGACATTTTGGTAGCAAAAAGAAAGTAGCAGTGATCCATACTAAGTATTTTTGGCCATTCATGGTTAGACAAATTCGAAATTACTGCAGAACTTGCGAAGTATGTGCAGCCAGAAGTGGTCAACAGCGGCGTTCCAAACCCAAATTGTCCCCATTGCCGCTAGTGGAAGAACCTATGGATCGAGTAGGTATGGATGTGTTGAAACTCCCCATGAGTGCGAATGGAAACAATCACGTGCTTGTCCTCCAGGATTATATGACT
>JAAEPI010000279.1 GCA_024232835.1 Cytophagales bacterium | reverse complement strand
TTAGATTGGCTTACCATTTCTTTCGACGGCTTATATGAGATATATGAACAATACCGCAAACCTTTGAAATTCGAAGAAACTATTACAAAACTGAAACTCTTGCAACGCCGAAAACGAGAATTGGGTATTCCAAAACCTGTGCTAAAAGTTCAAACCGTGTGGGATGCCATCGCGAAGAATCCGGATGAATATTTTGAGTTTATGAATCAGTTTGCTGACGAAATAGCGTTCAATGCTGTCAAAGATAAACATTATTATCAGGAATTTGATCTAGAACATTATAAACCGGACTATGTGTGTCCCAGAATCTGGCAGCGAATCTATGTCTCATCATCTGGGAATATCGGGTTTTGTCTGAGTGATGTCTATGAGGATTATGTCATCGGAAAGATCAAGGACAGATCAATATATGATGCCTGGAATGGCAAAGAATTCAGAGAAATCCGGGAAAAACATCGTCAACACGGGCGCTTTAGTTATTCGATTTGCAAACATTGTCAATCAGGTCTTAAACGGCAGGAAAGTATTGTGACTGTTGAAGGTCGCAAAGTAGAAGCCACAAAATTTGAATTCAATTGATGAGGAGCTTATCAGGAGGAGGATGTGTCAATGATCGCTATTATTCCGGCAAGAGGCGGGTCAAAAGGGATTCCACGGAAAAACATCAAAATGCTGTGTGGAAAACCGATGCTTGCGTATGTGATTGAAGAAGGGCTTCAGTCAAAATATCTTGAAGAGATCATTGTTTCGACA
>JAAEPI010000278.1 GCA_024232835.1 Cytophagales bacterium | reverse complement strand
GATGTCGATTAAACTTCGTCCCCGATGAAACTCATAATGTCCGTATAGATTAATATGTCGCCATGCTACCGGTGATATTTTTTTGATGAAATCAGCCTCAGCATTGTTTTTAGAGTATTTTTTTTGCTTGAGAAGTTCTGACAAAATATAGGCATTGTAAAAAATGATGCTGTTTGCAATTAATCGTGAACAATCATTCCATACTTGTTGTTCGGTCTCTGACTTCACGCGAAACTTACCAAAGTGGGCATATGATACCGCTCTTCGCAATTGGTGATATGCTTCGCCACGGTTTAGAGCTTTCTGGACATTTTGGCGGAGTTCCAATGAATCAATGTAGTCAAGAACATACATCGACTTAATGATATTGTCGTATTCCCACAATGCTCGCTTCGTCTTATTGACCCGTTCATATGAACTGAGTCTCCGTATTATTGCCGCTTGGGTTGTTGACTTCAGACCAAGGGAAACTATTATCCGTAAAATATTCTCCCATTCGTCTTTAATGAGCTGGGTATCAATTTTTCGGACAGGCCTTACTGAATAGTCTTCATAGAAACTTGGGTTATTAAATCCATAGATCATATTTTGCCGACCAGCTAGATTATTATACCGGGGAGCAAAAAGATATCCGAAAATATGCAGGATAGCAAAATTGATTTCATTGGTTCCGTGGGTATCAGTTGAATGGATATCTGGTTCAATATCTGATGTGTTGTTATAGATGATATCAAAAACGTAATGACTTTCGTGTGCATTTGCTCCGAATATCTTAGCATTGATGGGAACATGATTGGCAATGAGAGTATAGGCAGAAATCCCCTTTTTCAGGCCGAAATATTTCGGAGAGTAACGAGAATTGATGGTATGGAATTGGGTTTCAAATTTTTGACCGTCACTGCTGGAATGTATCGTGTCGTTTTTGATGTTGTAATGCTCAAAGATAGGAAGTGCTGCTATCTGATTACTCACTAAGTCGTTTGCTTTTTTAAGTGTCTCGAGACGGATAAAGTTATTGGTGGCATTGGCTAATTCCGCATAGTTGATATCAGATATCTCATCCATTTTTGTTAAGCCAATATTCAGGCCTTGGGCAAGAATACTGGCTGATAGGCTATTGTAATCAGTGTAGTTTCGAACATCCTTTCCGAGAACGTGAGAAAAAGCTTTGGTGAACTGACATTGCTCATTGGCAAAATGCAGTACATCACCAATGCTGACTTGGGGCAATTGCTCGTAAAATGAATGATTTGTATTGTCATCTGGTTTTTCGTATGGCAGTTTCCATGTTTTTTTGGCTTTGTCAAATTTGATATGGGAGTTAAACCCGAATTTAATACTCTCAT
>JAAEPI010000277.1 GCA_024232835.1 Cytophagales bacterium | reverse complement strand
TTTTACAAACCTTGATTAGCGGATTTGTCCTGGCTTTGGCTGTTGTTTCATTGATATTTTATTTGTGGAAACAGGAAGATAATCCTGAAGCTAAAGTCGGCCAACAAATCAAATCTTATTTTTCTTCCCGCTCTGTGATGAGCTGGATATGGCGATTTTTTCTGGTTTGGCTTTTGTTTTTTATTCTGGTAATAGCAATCAGTCTGGTGGCTTATCCTTTCAACAAACCATTTCTAGATGACGCAATGAATACTCTTGGAATGGAAATTCCTGGCATGGGTACACAGTTTGCAATCATAGAATTTCGTAGCTTCTTTTACATATTGGTTACATTGCCATTTATTATTTTCTGGAAATCCAGTAAGAAAGATTTATTTCTGTATTTAGCTTTGATTAATGTCATTCAGTATCCGCTTTTGGGTGATGGTGTGGGGCAGTATTCTTGGCCTGTGATGTACAGGCTTATTGATTTCATAGTTTTGGCTTTGCAGCTCACCATTATGAGTTGGCTGTATGTAAAAATGCTTTGGAAAGGTGAGACAGATGAACAGCAATCTACATAACAAATCGCTCAACCAGAATTGGCAAGCTGAGTTTTTATTGTAGCTGTTTGAGTCTGTCAAGTTGGTTTCACGGCCAGAGCTACGTGCTAGCTCAATAGTTAGGCAGCAAGATATGTACATCCTCGCTTTTTATTTGTGACATTTGTTATTTGACTGTGATGTGCATCCGGGATGGTTATTTGTGAGAGGGTTAGACAATCATTCCCGGCCCAAGCCCT
>JAAEPI010000276.1 GCA_024232835.1 Cytophagales bacterium | reverse complement strand
GGATTACTACAACTTAATAGAACATATGAAAATGCCGGAAATGTTTTGAATTTTATCACGAAGGATGGAAACAGACATGGTGATTTCCGTTTCAAATCTGAAAAGACTGACAACAATACCACAAAAACAATTATGTTTCTGGATGGGGATCAGCAAAGTGTTGGAATCGGAACTGAATCCACAGGCACACACACTCTAGCTGTAGACGGCTCCATTCATGCAGAAGAGGTATTGATCGATCTCAATGTTCAAGGTCCAGATTATGTCTTTGAGCCTAGCTATGACCTTCGTACGCTGGAAGAAACTGAAGAATTCATTACCACCAACAAACACCTTCCTGAAGTTCCTTCTGCCAAAGAAATGGAAGAGAATGGGATAGTACTTGGAGAGATGAATATGTTGCTGCTAAAGAAAATCGAAGAGCTGACGCTGTATCTTATTGAGCAGAATAAGCAACTCTCTCAGCAAAATAAAACAATTGAAAAGCTCCAAAAGCAAGTAGATCAATTGTCTGAGTCAGCTAATTAACTTGATCGAACAAAAAAACTTTTACAATAAACCATAATAAGAATGAAAATGAAACAAATCTTAAAAATCAATCTACTGATAGGGGCAATTGCTTGCTCCATTTTTACTCAGGCTCAAACCACAAGTTTTGATGCCAAAGAATCAAATACAGCTGGCGATGGAGCCAATAGCGTTTTTATTGGACACCAAGCTGGAGCAAACACATTATCTTCTAGTGGATCCAACGTTTTTGTAGGTAAAAATGCTGGCATATATACTTCCATTGATTCTGATTACAATGTCTTCATCGGATATGACGCTGGTCAGAGAATTGAAGGCAATAGCAATGTCTTCCTAGGACACAAGGCAGGTGGTTATGGTCATACCAACACTCAAACAGGCGTTTTACACAATACCATAGTTGGTAATTCTGCAGGACTTAAGATATCATCAAATGCAGAAAATAATTCAATTTTTGGAAGACGAGCAGGATACAACATTACCGACGGAAGTAGCAATAGCTTATTCGGGTATCAGGCGGGTTATAATCTGGTCAGCGGCGACAACAATACTATAGTAGGCAAAGCTGCGGGTTATAATGCTGCGACCGGTAACAAAAATATCTTTTTGGGATATCAGTCGGGATATAATGAAACGGGTTCAAACAAACTTTATATTGAAAATAGTAATTCTGCAACACCCCTTATTTATGGTGATTTTACCACTGATGAGCTGACCTTTAATGCGAACGTGGGTATAGGTACTATTGATCCATTAGGTATTTTGCATGCCCATGGTAATGGAGAGGATGCATGGGTATATTTTACCAACAATATTGCAGGAAGCAGCAATAATCCAAAATCCACAAAAGGATTAGCTTTTGGATATAATAGATCTGGTGGATCCGGAGAAAGTATAATTAACTACAACAAAGGATCAGGAGGTAACCCGCGATTAGATTTCACATCCTATGATGGAACTACCTATGCGAGAGAAATGACTTTAAAAGATGGGAAATTAGGCATTGGCACCACCTCTCCATCAGCAGAATTAGATGTTAATGGAGATATTCATTTTCATAATGGATTACTACAACTTAATAGAACATATGAAAATGCCGGAAATGTTTTGAATTTTATCACGAAGGATGGAAACAGACATGGTGATTTCCGTTTCAAATCTGAAAAGACTGACAACAATACCACAAAAACAATTATGTTTCTG
>JAAEPI010000275.1 GCA_024232835.1 Cytophagales bacterium | reverse complement strand
CAATGCCTACAGGTAGTAAGCTGTGTGTGTCAACTTTTTACCGTGTAGGTACTCTAGGACTTGAAAATTTCCAGGAATTCGAAAGGCACTTTAAATCTTTGGCTTCTAATAAGAAGCTACATAAACACATATTGATTGGCGACTTTAACTTTAAAGATGTACGTTGGCCTGAGGGAATCTCCTCATCAGACCTACAGCAAAAATTCCTGGATTTTCTTGTTGGAGACCTTGGGCATACACAGTTAATACATAATGCTACTCACAAATCAGGAAATATTCTGGATTTAGTTTTTACAAATATACCGGAGCTGGTGAAAAATTTGAAGGTGCTGGATCAAAATGAATCATGCTTTTCTGACCATTTTGGACTGATCTTTGACATCAGTATTAAGATCAAGCACAAGAAAATTCCTAAGCAGACTAGATATAACTATGGCAAGGCAAACTGGATTGCATTAAATAGGGCTCTTAGAAATGTTAACTGGTTATCTGCCCTTAATTGCACTGACCCCCACACATCATGGCCCCGTTTCAAGACAATCCTCACAGACCTATGCAATAGATATATTCCTAAAGTTTCAGTTAAGTCAAAGTTCCAACCACCATGGTACGACTCAAAAGCTGATAGAATTAGGGAGAAAAAAGAACACTGGAGAAAGCTCAAGAAGGATGCTACGAATGAAATTGAATGGCAGTCAT
>JAAEPI010000274.1 GCA_024232835.1 Cytophagales bacterium | reverse complement strand
GGTGGCCATTTTTGAATCAAGGGTGGCCATGATAAATCCAGGTCTGATGTAATCTATTTTGATTTTGCTAAAGCTTTTGATAGTGTATCACATGATCTAATCTTAAAGAAGCTTAAATATGAATTTAAAGTAGATGGGCTTATGTTAAAATTCATCAAAACATACCTTGAGGGTCGCAAACAGCAAGTAGTTATAGGGGGCCACACATCATCGGTTCTTCCTGTAAAGTCTGGTGTCCCTCAAGGTTCTATCTTGGGCCCACTGCTTTTTGTATTGTTTATAAATGACATGTTTTCCTGTGTCTCTGCAGATACTAACATTGCCTTGTATGCCGATGATACAAAAATCTGGCGAAGAATTACCATGTTCTCAGACCACTTAATTCTCCAAAATGACATCAACAATCTCTTTGATTGGTCTGTTAGGAACAAAATGGTTTTCCATCCTGACAAATGCAAGGCCTTGTCAGTCACCCTGCAGCGTAACATTCTTGACAACCTGCCTTTTAATGTATTTATTTATGAAATAAATGGGACCCTTATTGATTATGTGAAATCACAAAAAGATCTTGGTATCTTTGTGAATACCAACCTCACATGGGGTCCACATTTTAATATGTTGATATCGCAGGCGAGCTCCAAACTGGGGTTACTTAGGAGAACATGTCATTTCACAGCAGATGTAAGACAGAAGAGAGCATTTTATCTTGCTATTGTAAGATCTATATTTGAACACTGCTCTGCTATATGGTCTCCTCAGTATGCTTCCCACATATCTAAATTTGAAGCTATCCAGAGGAGAGCCATTAAGTGGATCAATGGGGAACCCTTCTCAAGTTATAGCGATGAAAAATACGCTGAGGAGCTAAGAAAATTCAATATTTTACCAATGAAACTTAAGTTTATCTACAATGACCTCGTATTGTTTTACAAAATTGTAAACAAAATGGTTCCAATAGATTTTCCAGAAGAAATTTCTCTCCGTAACACTGAGGGCACTCGATTAACTAGGAATACTGCAGCAATTCACGATTTAAGTGATGTAACTACATATTGCTTCAGTAGCACACCTTCATCAGATGCCCTCAAACACAGCTTCTTTTACAG
>JAAEPI010000273.1 GCA_024232835.1 Cytophagales bacterium | reverse complement strand
TTTCTGCATGATACCCTTGGTGCGCCTGGCAGGAATCGAACCTGCATAATAGAGCTTAGAAGGCTCCGGCTAATCCATTTAGCTACCGGCGCTGATATTTGACTACATGTTCTCCTTTCTGACTTGAATTGGTGGGTGCGGAGGGACTCGAACCCTCAACCTACAGATTATAAAAAACCGGAAATTGCTTAAATAAGCTCCTTCCTGATCATCTGAAAATGTTCAAAAAAAAACCCTTTCAGCATGCCTTGGGCAACCGAAAGGGTTTTTAAGCGCATACTGAACGTAGGGGTCAGAACTAGGGTGTCTAAATCACCTTCAATTTTTTGACCAATATTTGGATTGTAGTGTTACTTTTTAAAGACTCTATCCAACTAATGCCTTAGAGACTTCAACCTCTGGAGGCGGTTTAGTTTGTTTTTCTAAGCCTATGAAGGGGCCCATTGTTTTTTGGTAATCCCTTGTAATATCAGGGTTTATTATGTTTTTTGACTGCTTTTTGGACCTTGGGATAAACTCTAAATTTTGATTTTCTTCATCGGATAGGATTTTATTAAGGCAGCCAGGGTTTGGCAGGACTTGACGACGTTGCTTGGTCAAAGAAGGTAGAGAACCCAAAATTCGTTGCTGTTCTTTAACACTGATGCTCAAAACCCTTTGGGCGTCTTCTCTGGTCAACTCACCACACATAGCAGGTAATCGAAGTGCTATGCGATTGGCATCTTTTATTTCTCCGGTTCCATGCTGTTTTGAAACTCCGAATAGAGACTCTATATTGTCAGAACTTATTGGTAGCCCTTCTTTTTCTATGCCCAAATTCTTTGCAACCATCAGCTGTTTCTCTGCCCAAGTTGTAAAGCCTCTACGTACAGGTGATCGCGAAGGAATATTTTCTAATAGTTGTTGGCATTGTCTATAAGTAGATTGGCTTAGTCCCTTGTTTTTAAGTATTTTCTGGCATTCTAAAAGAGGATTCGCATCACGGAGGAATCGACTTATAAAGGCCTTACATTCTGGAATTTGATCAAGACTTGCTCGTAGTTTCGAAAGAATAGAGCCTTCTGGCGCACGGCCCTTTGGAGAATGCTTGAGCAATTGATCAGCCCATCTTACCAGGCGATGAAGGTTCATAAACCTGGCTTTCGTTGAAACTTTGGGGGGTGCAAGACAAGCAAGAACGGTCTGTTTGAGTTTCTTCGAAGTTTTACCGCAAGCGGAGATAAAGGTTTTAAACATCGGATGATCTTGGTATTCATGTTTCAAAAGATTTGCGATAGTATGAGATATATCATCAATGGAAAGGCAGGGGCAGCCTTGTTCCCGCAAAATTCTAACAGCTTTGGCGAGATCTTTTCCGCCATCCTTGAGAAAAGCTACAGGCCTTGCTGATATGGCAATGACTTTTTGTAAAAATTCTGCGATACTTACACCATCCCAAGACGCTGCTACTGAAACAGCGACGCAGTTTACATTTTGAAGCTTGGGTGCAGCTTCATTCAAAACATGATGCTTAGTATCAAGTGCGAGTACAGCAAGAATTTTACCGGAGCCTA
>JAAEPI010000272.1 GCA_024232835.1 Cytophagales bacterium | reverse complement strand
TACATATCTCTCCTAAACTATCACCTATTTCCTCATTGCTAACTTGCTTCCTGTATTTTACAAATGATAGAGTAGAAGAGTTCTGTTGTGACGCTTAAGTCTATGTTCGCTCATCATTCCAATTTACGCTTTTTCAAAGCGCTTTGGTAAACCCTTTCGATATTAGCCAGAAACTCCAGAGCAGAGCCCCGTGAAATTCTCATGATTGAAAAATGGACTATTGTTTCAAGGGATACATAGACCCCCAAAAGGAACGGCTCTGACAATAGAGTTATTGAAGCCCGCTACGGTTTACTTTTTCTTTCATCACAAAGTTAATGGGGGGTATTCTGAAATTTTCTCTAATCTGAAAAATTGGGAAAAATGTCCCTCTGCCCCTCAATATGATATTTATAACGGAGATCATGGGTTAGAAATGATAATGTATAAAATGGTTGCTGAAAAAGGAATTCATAAAATACCTCCTACAACAAAAAATAGGGCCTGCTTTAGCATAGTTTTCCAACAAAATGAATAAAAGGACTCGTATGACATCAAGATCCTCTTGTAATTCTATCCTTCTCTCATCTCTTTACCACTCTCCTCCCCACACTATGATACTCAATCCCTAATTCCTCCATCTGTTTGAGGTCGTATAGATTTCGTCCATCGAGGATCAGCTTGTTTTTCAATTGGTCTAGCATCTTATCAAATTCCGGTGTTCGGAATACGGGCCATTCGGTCATTATCATCAATGCATCAGCATTCTTTAGTGCAGCATACTCATCCTCAGAGAAGGTGATTTTGTCACCAAAAATGCCTTTCACATTTTCCATAGCTTCAGGATCATAAGCTTGTACCTTCGCTCCTTCACTTAACAACGCTGTAATGTTCTCCAAGGCCGGAGCTTCTCGGATGTCGTCAGTGTAAGGTTTGAAAGCAAGTCCTATTTATGATTGCATCAAACATTATCATTGGCATGCTCCTCTATGGAGAATGGACTTATGTCAATTGCAGTTTTTTGATTGCACACAGGAAAGAATGGAATGATCTTCTCAAGACACTAGCCCCTATTAACTTTGGAATTAATTTCAAACTTATCATACCAACACTCTTCGGAAGCAGACCCTTTACGTTCATTTTTAAATTGAAAATTATCACCTATTTACTAACTTTGCGGTTGCAAAAACACTCGAGTTTTCCGATAATGACACTTAAACAAATCTGATAGATATGATCAATAAAATTTTAGCCTTCCTTTCTTTTCTGCCTTTATTAATGGGTTGTGGAGATGACGATGAAAATGGTCCCTGTGTCAATCATCGTTTAGTATACTCAACAGTTGAAGTCATTTGGGATACCATGGATTATCCGTATGGGTATAAGTACTCCACTGAATATATTTATAGTGAATCAATACTGACCAATATTATAAGAAGTTCAAATGGGTCTTCCTCATACGAAGAGAAATTGAGCTACGACAATGAAGGTAGAGTAAGTAAAATTGAAAAATGGATCACAAACTCGATGGATGAAGAAATCTTATCCAGTTCGCGCATTTATGAATACGGTTCTAATGGTTTAATTAAAACAATTTCCTTCGATGATGGTGATCAAATAGTATATGAATATGAAAACGGTAAATGTATTCGAAAGATTGACGGAAACCGGACTTACGAATACGATTGGAATGGTGATAATATTTCGACTTCTAGTTATTATTTAAATTCTGAATCGGAACCAAGGAATGTTTCTCAATACGCATACGATAACCATCCAAGCCCATATTACGAACTATATCAAACTATTTATCAGGTCTACCGATATCAAAGAACAACATTCTATCAATTTCAGAATCAGACGATTGGGATGCAGAGATAGATTACGAATATGACGAAGGAGGCTACCCTGTTTTCCGAGATGAATTAGAAGGAGGTGCAGATGGAGATACTACAATAGAAACCTATACATATGAGCTGGTTTATTAGGTTTTTACCTAACCACTCTCCTCCCCACACTATGATACTCAATCCCTAATTCCTCCATCTGTTTGAGGTCGTATAGATTTCGACCGTCCAAAATTAATTTGTTATTCATTAAGTCAAGCAACTTGTCAAATTCTGGTGTGCGGAACACAGGCCATTCGGTCATTATCATCAATGCATCAGCATTCTCTAGTGCCGCATACTCATCCTCAGAGAAGGTGATTTTGTCACCAAAAATACCCTTTACATTTTCCATAGCTTCCGGATCGTAAGCTTGCACCTTCGCTCCTTCACTTAACAACGCTGTAATGTTCTCCAATGCAGGAGCTTCCCGGATGTCATCAGTATAAGGTTTGAAAGCAAGTCCCCAAATGGCAATTGTTTTACCTGCAAGATCACCTCCAAAATAGTTCTTCAAAGGTTGAATAAGTTTCAGCTTTTGGTCAGTATTTACTCTCATCACAGCATTCAAAATGCCAAAATCATACTCTACTTCTGATGAGGATTTAGCCAGTGCCTGTACATCTTTTGGGAAGCAACTACCTCCGTATCCAATACCTGCAAACAAAAAACGCCTCCCAATTCGATCATCTGTCCCAATTCCTTTGCGCACAGCATCCACATCTGCGCCCATAAGTTCGCAGAGATTGGCGATCTCATTCATGAAGGTAATCTTGGTTGCCAAGAAAGAATTTGCCGCATACTTCGTCAACTCTGCAGAACGAACGTCCATGAAGATCACAGGATTTCCTTGACGAACATATGGCGCATAGAGTCGCTCCATAATTGCGATTGATTGCTCAGATTCTGAACCTACAACCACGCGATCAGGCTTCATGAAATCTTCAACCGCCACACCTTCTCTCAGGAATTCAGGATTAGACACCACTTCAAATTCCACCTTTGCTCCTTCAGCAACTTTGGCCGTCACCTTCTCAGCTGTCCCTACTGGCACGGTACTCTTGTCCACGATGACCGTGTAATTCTCCAAAAGTGGACCTAAGTCTTCGGCTACTTTCAGTACGTATTTCAAATCCGCAGATCCGTCTTCTCCAGGAGGTGTAGGAAGTGCCAGAAAAATAACTTCAGCATCCTTGATTCCTTTCGCCAAGTTGGTAGTAAACTCCAATCGGCCCTGACGAATATTTCTTTCAAACAAAGCTTCAAGCCCAGGTTCATAAATGGTAATCTCCCCATTACTGAGTTTGTTCACTTTATTTTCATCGATATCTACGCACGTCACGTGATTGCCAGTCTCGGCAAAACACGTTCCTGATACCAGTCCCACATACCCGGTTCCTACTACTGCTATTTTCATTTTGGTTTAAATTCTTGATTAAGGCCGCAAAACTAATTGTAAAAAAAGAATTTAGAAGATTCTAGTTTCAACAAAAGTATGCACTAACGTTTGCTAGTTTTGTATTCCAATAAACAACACACCAATGAACCCAACCGAACAACTCCCCCGCGTTTCGGAAAACCAACACATGATCACCCAAATGGTGCGTGACTTTGGTTTTAAAGAAATAGAACCCTATAAAATGCAATGGGATGAGGATCAGTATTTTCCCGTTGAGCTATTTAAAAAATTGGGCAGCCATGGATTAATGGGTGTCCTTGTACCACATGAATATGGCGGATCAGGATTTGGTTACCACGAATATGTAACTGCGATTGTCGAAGTAGCCAAAATCGATGGAGCCATCGGACTTTCACTGGCAGCTCATAATTCACTTTGCACAGGTCATATTTTGCAACATGCCAGCGAAGAACAGAAGCAAAAATATTTACCAAAATTAGCAGTT
>JAAEPI010000271.1 GCA_024232835.1 Cytophagales bacterium | reverse complement strand
TACATATCTCTCCTAAACTATCACCTATTTCCTCATTGCTAACTTGCTTCCTGTATTTTACAAATGATAGAGTAGAAGAGTTCTGTTGTGACGCTTAAGTCTATGTTCGCTCATCATTCCAATTTACGCTTTTTCAAAGCGTTTTGGTAAACCCTTTCGATATTAGCCAGAAACCCCAGGGCAGAGCCCCGTGAAATTCTCATGATTGAAATTGACTAATAATGGAAATTTCGATACTGGTATTGATATATGCGAAATAGACCCTAAGTATAATACTTAATATTAAATATGATTATTACGCTACCTTGTTGTGTTATATTGTTATATATTTTTGTTAGTACGAAAATTAAAAAACAACTCAATGTTAAGTTTATTAATAAGTGTAGTATTATTAGCCTCCTACGTTATTATCGACAAGTACTGGGAAACAGAAGGAATCACTAAATAATCGTAGAAACATAGGCCTCAAGAATGCCGTGTCCTTTGGGGATGAAATGATATCCTGCAGGGTTACGATATCGAAGACTTCATTCTTTTAGTTCAAACACTTTCCCTTTTCGAGCAAAACGCCTGAATAGAAAAAAAGAACTAACTCCAACTACTCCGTAAGAAAGGGCATCCAGCCATTCCATAAAGATTACGCTACCCATAAAAAACAAAATGGAATATGCCATGGCAATGGCGAATATCCAGCACCAAAATACGTTTGCCAGATTTGATTGCTTCTCAGCTCCATTTGTGAATGGCTTCCAGTTCCCCTGCGGTTTGATCAACTCATGAAAGGATTTTAGTTTTTCATTATCCGTTGGTTTTGTAAGCAGGGTGCCAACTATCCAAGCTACAGTCGAGAAGCCTAAAATGAAGAAAAAACTATCAGGAAACTCCCAATGGAAATAATACTTGGTGATTGCATAGCCAATGAACGGTGCAATAGTCGCAATGATTTCGCTCCAGGCATTGATCCGCCACCAATACCATCGAAGAATAAGTACCAGGCCTACTCCTGCCCCACTCTCAAATATGAACGTCCAAACACCCGATATGGTCTCTATCTGTGTTGTAACAAGAAGCGAAACAACCATTAACACCAGAGTGGAAATTCGTGCAACTTTTACCAGACCCTTGTCCGAATAATTCTTGGCGATATTCTTATAGAGGTCATTGATAATATAACTCGATCCCCAATTGAGCTGGGTAGAAATAGTACTCATATAAGCTGCTAAAAATGAGACGAGCAATAGCCCTTTCAACCCTGCTGGCAAATAATCTTTCATTGCCATCACATATCCTAATTTTTGGTTCTCGGCGGTCAATTCAGGATATAAAACCAATGTGCAAAGTGCCACAATAATCCAAGGCCAAGGCCTGATACAGTAGTGGGCTATCTGGAAAAATAAAGTGGAATAGATAGCATGTTTTTCGTCCTTTGTGCTCATCATCCGCTGAGCGATGTAACCTCCGCCTCCAGGCTCAGCTCCCGGATACCAACTGGCCCACCATTGCATACCTATAAAAGCAAGAAAGCTCCCGATGCTTAACACCAAAACCTCGGCAGGGCTGCTATCGCCTCCACTTCCAATCTTTGGGAAAAAATCTAATGCACCTTGCGGCAGGGCTACTTTTAATCCTGAAATGCCTCCTATTTTATCAGAGTTTACAACGAATATGGCTAGTAAAATACTCCCCGTCATTGAGATCACAAACTGAAATAGATCGGTGTATGCTACCCCAAGCAGACCAGACATACTCACATAAAGAGCCACTAAAAGAAGAGCGCCTCCTACATACAAAACAAGTTGATCATCAGGGATATTGAAAAACACCTTAAGCAAGGACATCAGGGCAAGATTGACCCAACCCATCACGAGTGCATTTAAGAAAATACCAATATAGAGTGCTTTAAAAGGCCTGAGAAAGGCAGCCGCTTTTCCCGAATATCTGATCTTGATCAACTCAACATCAGTTAAGATATTTGCCCGTCTCCAGTACCTTGAAAAAAAGAAGGTTGTGAGCATGCCCCCTGCCAACATATTCCACCAAAGCCAGTTTCCGGCAATGCCATTCTGCGCTACCAGCTCAGTTACTGCCAGTGGCGTATCAGCAGCAAATGTGGTGGCCACCATCGAAGTTCCAGCAACCCACCAGGTCAGGTTCCTCCCTCCTAAGAAGTAATTGTCAATATTTTGACCAGCTCTTCGACTGAAATAAACTCCAATAGAAATAGTAACACCCAGAAAAAGTGCAATTATGATATAATCTGATAGGGCCATTTGCTATTTATTAATGAAATTAGAAAAGTACAGAGGTTTCGCTTGCACAAATTTAATTTGGAATCTTAATAGCGCACTCCTTTATTTTTAGAGCAAGTCAAATTATTACGAATCACATATGAAATGACTGTATTAGACTCAGCTATGCGCTAAGCAGCGGATGTCCAAAGGCTAGTGTAAAGATTTGTTAAAGGCCGAACTGTCTCCACAGTAAGTCCACTCAAAAGGTTTGGCTCTAGTGTCATTGTAGGTTTTGACATAATCCATTAGCTGATTGGCCAATTGTTCTGATGAATGCCATATTCCACCTTTTACAACATCTTTGGTCAATATATTGAACCATATCTCCACTTGGTTCAGTCAGGAAGAATAGGTTGGGGTAAAATGCAACTTCAATTTTCTTTTTTTACTCAACCATTGCTTTACGTCCTTGTGCTTGTGTATGGACAGGTTGTTGACTATCACATGTATTTTTGTGTGCCTGTACTTTTTGTCAAGATTTTCATTCATCATGCGATAGGCGGGAACGGACTTAGACACGTATTGATTTCCATAGCCATCTGAGCTTAGCGTTTCCGTGACTTCTCCTGAATAGAAATCAAATGATAGGTTGATAGTCTCTGAAGTAATTCCAGTTTTATAGTTAGTTGAGGTTATGGATCTTAACACGGAAGGAATTCTGGACAGGATAGTCACATTTCCCATAGTCACATCCATCTCCCTATTGTCGTTGTGAATTAAGTTTCCAACATCAATTATGCGATCTTCATGAGTTATTTCTTCGATCTTCCCTTGATTGTTTGACCAATCTCCAGAGACGTCATAATTCCATTCTACCTTTTCTAAAATCGTTCCATTGCTGGAAAATAATTCCTGACTTTTTGGTGTTCCGGCAAGAGACGACTTGTCTGTTATTCGGATTGTATTCAAGCCAGGACGAATATCTATTAAATCATGACGGAATTCCTCAAGTTCCTCAAGTTCTATCAAATCCTGACTGAAGGTATTGAACCGTGAAACAGAATACGAGTCAGTTTGAAGATCATTAACTTAAGGGAACCTCTAATAATTAATTTTCTCACTTTACCACTTTTGTTATATGAACACATTGCAACGGGATTTTAAGTGGCTTTCCTGTTTTAGTTTATAATTATCTGTATATCAACACTATACATTTTTCATCATTCCCAATTAGGTAGACTTATCCTGTCCAACCTTACCACTTGTTCATATCTAAACAGATTGTAGGTCAGGTTTACCAGTCCAACAAAGCCAGAAGCGCGCGCTATTCCTATTGACCTCACACTGAGTTTGT
>JAAEPI010000270.1 GCA_024232835.1 Cytophagales bacterium | reverse complement strand
AGACTATTGCTGGATTTGGATTGCTGTTGATCGATATGGGAAAAAGTTCATCAATTTCGTTATTGGCGACAGAAGTACTAAAACAGCAAAAAAGCTCTGGGGTCTAATAAACAATAACCAGATAAATATAATAGCAAGTGATTACTGGAAGTCATACGAACACATTGTTCCTAAGGATAAACACATTCAATCAAAAGCAGAAACTTTTACTGTAGAAGGCTATAATAGCTTGTTCAGGCACTTTTTGGCAAGAATGAGAAGAAAATCAAAGTGCTATTCAAAAAGTGTTGAGATGCTTACTTTGTCCGTTTTGCTTTTGATGCATCATAGAAATAACACATTAGCTATACTTAGTTAGCAATGCCCGAAATGCAACGAGCCTGTTTTTAAAGGACAAAAAAATTAGTAGTCCGTAGGGGAATCGAACCCCTGTTACCAGGATGAAAACCTGGCGTCCTAACCCCTAGACGAACGGACCAGAAATTTTAGAGGTGCAAATATAGAATTTGCCTGCATTCTACCAAAACTTGAAAATAAAAAAGAGCGAGAATTTCTCGCTCCCTTTTTTATGTTTCGTGCGAGTCGGTTATTGTATGGTTACGGGCTCTCCATATTTATCCACTTCAATAGGATTGCCAGGCCCCTCGACTTTAAGTCTCTCCAACTGTGTGGCTTTATCTCCTACTACCACATAAATAAATTTATTCAGATCAAAGAACTCCTGAGAAGTGGCTCTTACACTTTCCATGGTCGCTTCAGTCACCACACTCTGTTGATCATCCAGATAATCCAAAGGCAAATCATACGTACTAATGTTTTGAAGTATACCCAATAAGTTGTTCAATGTTTCAAACGCCAATGCATTTTGCTTTATTAGGGAAGATTTAGTCGTATTGAGATCATTTTCAGTATAAGTGTCAGCATATGAGCTGATAACCTCTTTAAACGTGTCCATTGCCTCTTTGGTCACATTTGATTTCACACTGGAAATTGCTCTAAACTCGCATGGATCATTGACTTTTCGAATTCCGAAAGAATACGCTCCATACGTAAATTGTTTTTCCTCCCGCAGTATCTGAAACAGTCGAGCAGAAGCTGACGCACCTAATCGATCATTAGCCACATTGATCGTATTGTATTCGTTACTTTCTGCAGGTACTGTCAATCGCGAAATAACAATTCTGGATTGCTTAGCATCTGGAATATCCACAAAATAGAGAGCTGGCTCAGTTGGAATCGAAGGTTCATCGTATGAAGGGAAACTGACCTCCTTCTTGTTCCACTCATCCGCCAAACGAGACAAAGCTGCTTTGGCATCCTCTTGAGTCACATTCCCAGCCACATGGAAATTAGTGATGTTCGGTGCATAGTTTTTATCGTAGAATGCTTTCAAATCATTAATAGTAATTGTCTTTACATCCTCTATGTAACCTGCAGAAGGGTGAGATAAAATGTGGTCATCACCGTACAGCTTTTTGTTCATGACGATTTGAGCAATCGCATTCGGGCTTGTTTCTCGTTGTTGAATTCCATTGACTGTTAAATCTATGATTCTTGTAAACTCCTCTTCATCCCAACGTGGCTCAAGTAAGATTTCAACTACTATGTCCATAGTCGCATTGAAATTCCTTGAAAGGCAATTTCCAGAAACTTGGATATATTCATCAGCGGTGAACATATTAATATTAGCACCTAATTGACCAATAGCATCTTCCAGCTCCTCGGGTGTCTTATTTGCCGTTCCCTCCATCATAATATCTGTCATGATGTTGGCTATCCCAACTCTATTAGGATCATCTAAGTAATGACCGCCCATAATACGGAAAGAAAAATTGACCAATGGGAGCTCTGAAGTTTCCACCCCATAAAGGTTCATACCGTTACTCAACTGATCCGTCCAAATTGATGGCGGGGTTACCAATGGAGCCTCTCCGAAATCAGGAGTAGCAGCTCTATCAAATGATGATTCAGTCTTTACAATAGTTAGATCAGCCTCATCTTCAATTACTTCGCTAGGCTGATAAGCAACAATAGCTTCCTCTTTAATATCCGCTTTAACAGCATCTACCATAGCCAAACCAGCTCCACCTTTAGGAACAAAGTTGGTTACCACATGATGTTTGCCAAGAATATATTTTCTGAAGACACGTATGACATCCTCTTGAGTGACAGCCTTGATATTTGCAATATCCTGTTCTACAAAATCAGGGCTTCCTGCAAATTCACTGTAATATGCTAATTGAAAAGACTTGCCAAGTACGCTGCTTATACCATTATAAAATTGGGTCTCTTGACCGGCCTTAATTCTATCCAAATCTCGAATATCAAACCCTTCTTTATCGAATTTCACAAGCGCATCATTGAGCACAATTCTGACAGAATCTAAATCCACATCATCATTGGCTCTAACGGTAATCGTAAATGTGCCCGCTAATTCGTTGGAGCCGTTATTAGAAGTGACACTCGGAGCTACTTTTGACTCCTCCACAATTGCTTTATACAATGGAGCTCTTTTCCCTTGGGAAAGAATTTGACCCAAGGCATCCAACGCCCATTGATCCTCATGAAACTGCTCCACAGTTGGATAAGTCATTCGGATTTCAGGTAATGCAGCAAAATTATCTTCGTAGTAGAATACTTTGGTCTCATTCAGGCTTATCGGTTTAGGCCCCATAGGCGTGTCCGTTCCTCTGGAATCTATTTCACCGAAGTATTTCTGGATCATCGATTTGATTTCGTCGCTATCGATATCCCCAGCCACAACAAGTGTTGCATTGTTTGGACCATACCATTCCTCATAAAACTCTTTAACATCGTCAATCGTTGCATTCTGCAAATCTTCCAACTCCCCGATTACGGTCCAGTTATAAGGATGTCCCTCAGGATACATGGCCTTTAATATTACACTATTTGTGTGGCCGTATGGTTGATTATCAACACGCTGACGTTTCTCATTTTGAACGACAGGTTTTTCTCCTTCCAAGCTTGTTAGAGATACCGCGTTTATAAAGAAACCCATACGATCCGACTCCATCCATAAAACTTTTTCAATGGCGTCCTTAGGCACTACTTCATAATAAACCGTACCATCTTGCCAGGTGCCTCCATTCATGGTACCGCCCCATTCATTTATATTCTTAAAGAAACCACCCTCAATTACATTTTCAGATCGCTGAAACAGCATGTGTTCAAAAAAGTGAGCGAATCCTGTACGTCCCGGTTTCTCACGATTCGATCCAGCATGGATCAAAATGGCCACCGAAATAATTGGGTCGGAACTATCCTGATGTAGCACAACATCCAATCCATTTTCAAGGGTGTACTTTTCATATTCGATAGATAAGCTATCGCTACCACCACCTGAGCTACCACAGGCAGATAAAATTAGCATTGCACCACCAATTATTATGGCGCCTAAATAATTGATTTTTTTCATTAGTCTTTGGTTTAGAAACCGCAGTTTAGTGAAACTTTTGTGGGAAATAAAGCCTTATTCTGATAAGTGGTAAAATGAAGTTTTAAAGAAACAATCTTAGGCTTACATTTGCGGCTCAATTCTTATCATAAGACCATGAGTAAAACCAAAGTAGCAATCAACGGATTTGGACGTATTGGAAGACTATCCTTTCGCGCCATTCTCGAAAAAGACAACATTGAAGTGGTGGCCATCAATGACCTCACTGACACTAAATCATTAGCACACCTTTTGAAATACGATTCAAGCCAGGGTCGATTCAACGGAACAGTAGAATCAGATGATCAGAATATTATTGTAAATGGATCACCAATTCGAGTCTATTCTGAACGTGAGCCAAAGAATCTTCCTTGGGGAGACTTGGGTATTGAGATTGTACTGGAATCAACGGGTTTCTTTGTGGATGAAGCAGGAGCTGGTGGACATTTAACTGCTGGCGCCAAACATGTGGTGATTTCTGCTCCTGCTAAAGGAAACATTCCTACGGTAGTTCTTGGTGTGAATGATGATACCATGACGGGTGATGAACCAATCATTTCAAATGCCAGCTGCACCACCAACTGCCTCGCTCCTATGGCCAAGGTATTGGATGATAATTTCGGCATTGAAAAAGGCTACATAACAACTACACACGCATACACAGGAGATCAGCGCATATTAGATGCTCCACACTCGGATTTAAGACGAGCACGAGCTGCAGCTGTCTCTATTATCCCAACATCTACAGGAGCTGCGAAAGCTGTTGGACTTGTTCTTCCTCACTTGAACGGTAAGTTGGATGGAATCGCCATGAGAGTGCCCACCCCTACCGGTTCCTTGACTGACCTGACTTGCCTTCTTAAAAAGGAAACGACTGCCGAGGAAATCAATGCTGCTATGAAAGTTGCTGCAGATGGTTCTATGAAAGGTGTTCTGGAATACACTGAAGACCCTATTGTTTCAATTGATATTGTTGGAAATCCTCACTCAAACATATTCGATTCTAAGCTGACATCAGCAAATGGTACGTTAGTGAAAGTTGTGGGTTGGTATGATAACGAGGCTGGATATTCTGCTCGTTCTGCCGACTTGATCGAGAGGTTGGCTGGATAAAGTATTTGGTACAAGGAATCCAGTACAAGGTATGGAGTGACCTCTTAATACTTTGTACTTAGTCTTAATTCCTTCTTCTCAAGCTATATTCGTATGCACGGCCTGCACGTCCTCATCATCCTCAATTTTCTCAAGTAATTTGTCAATTTCCTCCATTTGCTCTTCTGAGAATTCTACTGGAGTTGTGGGTATTCTCTGCAAATTGGATCGTTGAACTTCAATGCTAAGTGCTTCGAGTGCTTTGGTCATTTCACCAAACTGTGTGTAATCCGTTGTTATAAAAATTACTCCTTCTTGCTCCTCTATCTCCTCCAATCCAGCATCAATTAATTCAAGCTCCAACTCTTCCAAATCCATCTCATTCGTTTTTTTAAATTCGAATATAGCCTTTCGAGAAAACATAAAATCGAGCGAACCAGTAGGGACAAATCCACCTCCTAGTTTGGTGAAATACGATTTCACATTAGCCACCGTTCGGTTGTTATTGTCTGTAGTACACTCTACAAACACCAGAACGCCATGTGGTCCCTTTCCTTCAAAGTTGACTTCTATGATGCTCTCTGCATCCTTGCCATCTGCCCGCTTGATTGCTGCGTCGATGTTGTCCTTAGGCATGTTCTCTGCCTTGGCATTCTGAATGGCTGTGCGGAGTTTTGCATTCATCTCAGGGTCCGTCCCGCCATCTTTAGCCGCGACCGTTATGGCTTTCCCTAACTTTGGGAAAATCTTAGACATCTTGTCCCATCGCTTTTCCTTCGCTGCTTTTCTGTATTCAAATGCTCTTCCCATCCGTCAGTATCTTAAATTAGTTAGCAAAAATAATAAGACATAATTTCAATTAAGAGCTTTTCCATGCCTTGTCTTGAGATAATAAAGGAAGGCCCTACAGTTAAAAGAAAGGCAATGCTGAAAACAAAAAGGACAATCACATCACCAACGGGCTTAAATATCTTTAAGATGTAAGGATGCCTAAAGTTCCACTTGATGACCACCGCAATCACAATCAGAATTGCGACATGCCAGTACTTAATTCTTGAGAAAACTGCATCCAGCAATTTTCTTAATCTAAGTTGATCCAGAACAAAATTCCAACTGAAAAATACGAGGTAACAAATCATATTGTAAGTAAAAGTGAAACCCATAAACACGTAAACGGAGAAATGAAAAATCATGGATAACACTATCCAGCCTCTAAATAAGTTCGCTTTCCAAACGGCCCACATAACTATGAGTTCAAAAATCACAATGGAGTAATCGGCGAAAGCACAGAAAAACTTAGATTGAATTGATAGCACCCACTCGGTCAAAAAACCTGGACGCTCATACAACCATCCTCGAAAGAAAACATATCTGCTTTTTTCGGTATCCAGAAATAACCATCCGTGGAAAAGTTTTTCTAATCCTGCCGAAAACATGGCAATACAACTAAGTCCTGCAAAAATCGCCAAAGGCCAATGTTCCTCTTTACTGTTTTTATTCCCATTATTTATTTTCGAGTCAATCGAATAATGAGCTCCCCAATTTGAAAATGAGAAAACAAATGGAAGCAAAGTAATCACCAGCCACCCATGAGAAATCTTACCAAAAGAATAAATAAAAGAATTACCTACTAAAAAACAAACGCCAAGCAACAAGGTAGTCCATCTTGTTTTGAACCCAACAGAACCAAAATAATGAGAATAATAAACAGATAATCTAACCCAACAAAGAAGGAATTACTTGGTAAATCGAAGAAAGCTGCAAGACTTCTTTTTGGTTCATAGAGTAGTGGATTTTGAGAAGATATTTCCCTTGCGAATCTTTTTATGCCTACAATTAATAAATAGAAACAGAAAACAACTCTGAATGCGGACAGCCCATTTTTTAGAACATCATCAAATGAACGAAACAACCACTGATCCATGGATTTTAATAAACTTTTCACAATTGATTGTTAGTCCGTGCCTTTGTTAAGTATGAAGCTCATGGAGTCAAGGGGTGTTGTTTATAATTCATCCCCTCCCCAGTCTGTTAATTTTAAGACAACATGAAGCTGATCTCCTGCATCAAAATTTTCAAATCCTAAAAGCACGTTCTTTTTTTTGTTGAACTTCTTACTATCCTCCTCTAGCATATGACAAATACAAACTCATGACGAAACGTCTAAATTGAGGTGCCTTTAAATAGTATTTCTTCCGATTTTCCATCCCTAGTCTTATGAAATTCAGTGTAGATCATGCTACTGGTACTTTTTAGCGCAAAACCAGAAAATGCTATTGCTGGGTAGGGTTCAGCTCGTAGATGTGTTCCAATCACTGTCCCTACCGCCCACAAAAGAACAATTAAAGAAAAAATCCTAACCTTGTTTTTATATGTTATCCGCTCAAGTCATCATTTCCTAAATAGTACATTCGCTACCGCTCCAAACATTACTAATCCGATACCTATGAAAGTAAACAAATTATAAGTTTCATCGAAGATAAAGAACCCAAAGGAAAGTGAAAATACGATACCCACGTAACTAACAATGCTCACTTTGCTTAGTTTTTCTGATTGGTAAGACTTTGTCATAAAATACTGTGCTATTTGAGT
>JAAEPI010000269.1 GCA_024232835.1 Cytophagales bacterium | reverse complement strand
GATGAACCGGTTTTCGATCGTCAACCACTTCCAAACAAGCCGGGTGGCGTAAGGTACCTTCCCTGGGAAAAACGAGTGGGCACGCGAATTTCATGCTCCTGAGTATATGAAAAAACTTAAATTCGCGTGCCCACCTGTTCTGAAAAGGGGAAGGTACCTTATGCCACCCAGCTTTTTTTCGTGGGAAATGCAGGAAGGAGGTCACTTGATGCACCCCGAGATTAATTCTGAAGGGTCTGGTGGGCGAGCCGACGCTTTCACTGTACTCAGTAATGTTTGAAAATGCATAGTCATATCTCATATGGGTACGGAGGGTATATTTATCATCAACACTTCAAATTTCCTCAATTTTCCTTCATTTTCGTGTTGCATTATTCGATGGCATCTGAGACTATGGCCTCCCGCTTATCATATAATCCGATGGTATCTCCTTTCGTAACGTATGATGAAAAACAATCCCCTAGAAGTAGAAGGGCAGGGTTGAACTCTGTGAGCCGGTGGAGAGGAAGATATAAAGGTGAATTTACGAAGCCAGGGAATAGAAAATGTAAACATCATTTTCTCAACTTAATCTTTATCGTTAGAGCCACTGAAAGATGCAATAGAAACCTTAAAACTAGGTTCGAAATATTCCAGCGCTTCTCCTTTGGTGGAATGGAAATTTCAAGTTCAGAAATTTTGAGATTCAGACACGAAGTCAACCGTGCTCATCGTAACTAGAGACAAGGAGAGTTACTAGCACTTTTTTTTTGTCTCCCATATTAGCGTGCGGCTAAATGTGAACTTCG
>JAAEPI010000268.1 GCA_024232835.1 Cytophagales bacterium | reverse complement strand
CTTTTCTTTAAGTCTAAAAGCTTGCCCATTGTGGCAGAAACCTTTAAGTTTCCACATACATAACTTGTTCCCAAGCAGAGCGTGGGAACGAGTTAATCCAGGTATACTTTAATGAGGTCATCAAAGGCAGGGCCTATTTTCTCTTTCCAACTATTGCTTTTGTCAACTTTCATTCGAAAAGGTATCAAATTTTTACTTTCAATTTAAAAGCGCTTCTACCTTCTTTTCCAGTTCTTTACCCCTCAGGTTCTTAGCCATAATCCTGCCCTCTTTATTGAGCAGGTATATGCCTGGGGTTCTATTTACATGATAAGTCTTGACTGATTCCGATTCCCATTCCTTTAAATCTGATATATTTGTCCATGGAAACTGATATTTCTCTATTGCATTAAGCCATTCTGACCTATCTTTATCTAGAGATACCGCATATATATCAAACCCTCTATCCTTATATTTATTGTATATTCTTATAATATTAGGATTCTCAGCTTCACAACCATCGCACCATGATGCCCAGAAATAAACCATCAACACTTTCTTTCCTATTAATGAAGATAAAGTAATCGTCTTTCCATCAGGACTCTGAGAAACGATCTCAGGGGCAATCTGACCTACTCTAAGACGCTTAAAACTCTCTATCTTATCTGCAGTTCTCGCTGAAAGGGGTTTACCACAACCCTCTTCATACGTATCCATTACATACTCAGCTATCTTTGGAAGCCCTTTTTTATGAAAAGTATCTATCAAATATTGAATCGTAAAATCATAAACTTCACTATTAACTTCTGCTTTAGCTAACAGTAAATCTACCGAATCTTTAAGTCCCTGAGACGTATGATGTGAATATTGATCCAGGTAGGTAAAGTATTTCTTTGCAAGAAAAGGACTGTGTATCATGCGTTCATCATCAAAATCTATATACTCGAAAAAATAGTCATGCATAAACGCCCTTTCATTATCATATTTATCTTCAAGGTCAGGATGGTCTATTCGTAGTGGCATAAGAGATAAACTAACTAAAACTTCTGACATGAAAGTGTCTGGATAAGTATCTTTTATAATCATGAGATTTACATTATGATCCTGCATAACTAATCTTACTTTTTCTTCTATAGCCTTCGTCTTCCGTGTGAAGAATGGATCAACGGTTGAAATCTGGGCCTTCTCAATATTTAAACGGGTCTTCTCCAAATCGTGTGGGTGAATTGACCGTCGATTCCCGGCTGTATGGCTTGATAATTGAGGAATAGGCTGCTTTTCAATAGCCAAAAAACTTGGTAAGATTTGGAGATGAAAAACGCAAAGCGATTATTGGATGAATATCGGTTCCCCGGGTTTCGTCCAGTTGCAAAAATAAAGGGGAAATTTGGAGATTCAAAAGCTCGCATTATTACACTTAAGCGTCGTCAAAAAAAACAGCATGTGGAAGTTGCGGGACCGTTCATAAAAGCTATTATGATAGCAAAACACGACTTGTTCGTGATTTATCATGTGGTAGCAAACGGATTTATTTGGAGGTGGACATACGCCGCGTTAAGTGTAGTCAATGTGGTAAAGTGAAGCAGGAAAAACTGGCATGGATAGCAGATAATCCTTGGTATACTAAGCGATTTTCTATTGATGTTGGTAGGCGATGTCGAAGTTCAACGATACGGGATGTGGCCAAAGAATTTCGTATAGACTGGAAAACTGTCAAAGAATTGGACAAGCAATACATGCGTGCACAGTTAACGCGATTTGGCACACCCGCTCCACGAGTCATTGGCATAGATGAGATCTCAGTAAAGAAAGGACACGAGTATAGGATTGTTGTTAGTG
>JAAEPI010000267.1 GCA_024232835.1 Cytophagales bacterium | reverse complement strand
GGTGGTTAGCTTAATGCGCTTGATAGATTTGATCTTTATCCAATAATCGTTTTCCATGTAGTACGGATAAAATATGAATTTCTTTACATTTTATTTCATAAATTGCCTATTGACTTTGCTCACCCAATCTCCTTGCCATCAATTGGTCCCGAGTTAAACCAGTCGCAGAGACACAGGCAAACAACAAACGGTGGAAAGCTTGTCGTTCCCAAAATCGGCGATTGAAACGATAACACACTTCTGAAAGGTATTCTTGAAGATGTTTATGGGATACACCCCTGTGTGGACCAGAAAATACGGCTTTCGCATTTGCTATAATCTTATGAGTCCATGGAAGAAGCTTCATAGAATCCTTTGGATCACGAAGAACAAACCTTTGATGTCCAAGGCCCAACCTCTCACTCACAGTCTGATAGCTTCTCCATCCATCTGACCGAATCGAGGAAATAAGTGGTTTAATTTCTTCGTCCTTGATTCCAAGACGCTTCAAAACGTCTTCAATTGTTTTGGCTTTGGCATCTTTCGCAACAAAGGCATGTGCAAAGCCAGGCTGCTCTTTCCCCTTCTTGTCCGTCCATGTTGAGACAGCAACGATTACAAGCTCTTTTTTCTCTGCTCCACGTCCTCGTTTACCAGAAGATTTAGAGCCAAAAAAAGATTCATCAATTTCTACCAATCCTGCAAGTTTATATTTGGAGTCACGGTCTGCCATGGCTTTTCGAACCTTATGAGCCATAACCCAGACCGTTTTGTAGTCATTAATCTCAAGCTCTCTCTTCATTTCATTAATGGAAACGCCAGTTTTTGAGCTTGCCATCCTAAATATGAGCATAAACCACTTGAGCAGTGGAGTACGCGTCTTATGAAAAATGGTGCCTGCCGTAAGAGAGACTTGATGTCGACAAGTTGAACATTTGTAAAGTCCTCGTGTTGTAATTTTCCAACAGCCTTTTCCTTCACATTTGGGACAGACGAACCCTTCAGGCCAACGAGTCTTGAACAACCAATCAATGCAATCACCTTCAGATCCAAACTCCTCTTGGAATATCATCCAGCTCATTTCCTTGTAGTTGGGCTTATCCCGATGATTTTCAATACCACCCATCATAAAACTCAGGGTGAGCTAAGTCAATAGGCAGTAAACTAAATATTCTTTTTTGCTATCAAATCACAAAATTACTCAGTAGCGTCAGGTTAGGTTTTTGCGTGTCTTT
>JAAEPI010000266.1 GCA_024232835.1 Cytophagales bacterium | reverse complement strand
GGAGTATAAACTTCGGACAAAAGATGGGGAGCAGCAGTGAAAATATTCATAGAGGTACACGGTTTATCAGTTTCCGGACTCACACTTGGGGACGGATTCACTTTGGGGATCTCTTTTGCGGCGATTCTAGAAATATGAGCCGTCATTTTTTCTTCTAATTTGGACAACCTTTGATTTTGCTCGTTTCTTTCTCTTTGAGCGGACACACCTTGATTAGCGATTTGTTCGCTTATGTTAGTCTGATTTATGGACAATTGTTCGCGCACTTGTTGTAACCCCATAGCAATAGATGGGTCTTGGGTTACTGGCCCATATTGTTCATCCAAGACATAACCTCCCTCTATCTGAGGATAAAATGGAAACGTCTCACTGTGGGGATCAAGATGGTTGGGTTCATAGTAATTAAAATTTCCCTCTTCTCCATCATAGGACTCAGGCGGATATTCTATGTACGAAACCGCTGTGCGGACACCAGTTTGATTTGGGGCGGGTCTCCCCCCTTGGAAATTTCCCCTTGAATATTGATTTTGGTTATAGTTTTGCCCTCTAAAATTGGCATTATTGCCTCGGAAATTCCCCCTATACGGACTTTCGT
>JAAEPI010000265.1 GCA_024232835.1 Cytophagales bacterium | reverse complement strand
TGGACAGCCTATTTATTATAATAATGATGAATATGGTGCGATTGATCTGTTAGAAAATGGACAGCATTCGATTTATTATATACGTATTCGTGCGGCAGGTATTCCAGGAGAATCGTTTAAAGAATATGATAACCGCTATGGTGAATGGAGTGATCCGATTGCTGTGCGTCTCAACAAGTCAGATCGATTAGCTACCCCTACGTTTGTGGCAAGCCCAGACGATATTGATTTAGCACGTGATGAGGGAAGTAAACTATTGCCACAAGGAGAAGTACCTTTAATTTGGTCTCTCAACAAAGAGTATCCTGTGAATCCTTCGGATGAAGAAAATCATAGTGATTATCCTCTTTATGCTGTTATCACATCACAAAATTCAAATGTGATTTCAGACAATGGGAGAATGATTCAAGGTGATACAACTGACTATAGTATTGATTATGTTGCTGCAGAAGATTTGGGTGTTGGGCTAAGTAATGGTCAAATTTTTCCAGGAGATCCTCATTATATTAAAGTGCTATTTGATGGTTCTTCTTCAGAAGAGGGTGGTGATTTTTATTTTTGGGTGCAGGCTTTAAATGAAACCACAGAATCGATTCCATCATTATGGAGTGCGTCGACACATGTTGTCATGGCACCTTATGCTATTCCTGAACAGCCTATTTTAGTCACTCCTCAAGATATGTA
>JAAEPI010000264.1 GCA_024232835.1 Cytophagales bacterium | reverse complement strand
TTGTTCCATCTTCCAATGTGATATCTATGGGATAAACCATAGCAGGTCGCTCATCAGTGTCTGGGTTTGCATCATACCACGCATCCACAAGGTTTTTATCATCATGTGATTCCAAGGTGATGGTTGAGTCATCAGGCATTATCAGAGTGAATGGAAAGACAATCTCAAAGCATCTTCCTCCTTTTCCTCCTCTTTCACCTCGACAATCAGCATTGGCACTTTCAAGCTCATCCTCCGAATTGACTGTGACGGTTGTCCCATCACTAAGTGTTATATCAACGGGAAAATCAATTGAGCCACGCTCTTCCGAATCAGGATTTGCATCATGCCATGCCTTTACATCATCCCAATTTTCGTCAGATTCCATAGCGATTGAAGTACTATCAGGCATTGTCATTGAAAAAGGATAGACAAATTCAAAACACTTTTCTCTTCCATCATCACAGGAATCTTTTGCATCATGCAATTCATCTTCACTACTGATAGTTACATATTCAGTTCCATCGTAGGTGATTTCTAACGGAAAAGTAAAGGTGGGACGCTCTTCGCTATCTGGATTTGCTTCGTACCAAGCTCTGACATCTTCCCAACCATCTTCACTCTCAAGGGTAACACTGGTTCCATCAGGCAATGTCAGAGTAATTGGGTATCCAAAATCAAAGCAGTCTTTTTTACCTCCTTTGTGGGACCCTTTGCCACCTCTCACGTCATTCTCTGAACTCAACTCTCGTCCATTTATATCATAATAGGTCTGAGACTGCTCACCAACTGACGCTCCCTTTTCACGCCTCATTTCAACTTCATAACCTAGATCAGTCGCAAGTAGTGCTTTGGATACAAAATCTTCCGTGTACACCTCGGCTATCGTAGTAACAGCCTCTGTCGGCAGGGCACTCATATCTATTTCCTGCTTATCCGCTGCTGACTGAATAGCCGCAATTAATTCCGAATCACTTATCTCAGGATCCATCCCATCTTCTTGGCAAGAGTACATCATTCCAAGAGATATTAAAATGACCAATTTTGTCGTCAACAATTCTAACTTTTTCATTCTTATATGTTTTAAATGTTTCATTATTTACTATTAGACCGTAATAGTCAAAGAATACCCTACCCCCTCGAATGAAAAAATTCAAATAAATGTTGGTAATGTACAATCCTGTCAGGGCTGACTAAGAAGATCTTTATAACAAATTGTGGTCTTTTCACTTTCCTTTTCCTTTTCATTACATCTGATATAGTTCCCTATCATCCACCCCATCATTGCTGTAATAAATTAGTTGACAAAATATATATTGTCAAAATAGTTTGACTATGTTTTCATTGTTAGCTAATGAAAGGCAGCTCATTTTTATTTCACAGAAATTACTGAGAATGTGAACGAGATCATTGCAGAAAAAAGATAAAATTCTATTAAGGAGAAAACTTAGAAGTCTCCTACCTACCTCAAAAACAACAGCTCCCGATATTTCACCAACGGCCAGTCTTCGTCATCCACTAGAAGTTCAAGCTTGTCAACTGAGTAGCAGAGATCATCGAAGTATTTGTCCAAACCTAATATTCGAAGGCTTTTCCCGAATGTACTTGCACCCGCCCTCTCGTTTTTGCTCCTCACATTTGAGCTTATTAAAAACTGAAATTCAAATAAACAGTTGGGGTAAAAGGGATTCCAACGGTATTGATAATTGCCCCATCCGGAACATTGACTGATTGATTCAAGCGGATATTGCTTCGGTTGAATACGTTCAGAACAGACAGACCAGTTTCAATTTGTAACACCTCCATTTCAAATTCATATTGAAAGGCTAAATCTGTCCGTAAATAAGGTATGATTTCTTCAGTAGGAATTTCCTCTGTGCTGTTCGGGAAACCAGAGCCATAAACGGAACTGGCAGTCATTTGGAATCGATTGAAGCTAAAGACAACTGCTCCTTTCAGTTCATGTTTCTGGCTTTGTGGAGCTTGTTCATAACTCGAAATTTGTCTGCCATCTTGAAATCGTTCTTCCACATGAGCCAAAGTATAGGACACCCATAACTCATGAGATTGAATTCGCTTCCTGACAAAAGCATCCAAACCAATAATCCTTGCTTCCCCCTGCAAACTCCTGGTAATCCCCTGGCGATCAAGGTGGTATCTGCTGAATCCGCTGGATGTTTTGTGGTACCCCTCCAAACTCACTTCCAGTGGATCGGAAATATAAGATACACCAAGAACGTTGTGCTGAGATTTCAGAACTGAAGTTCCATTGTCTGCTGCAACTTGCCAAATATCTGACCTATTCCCCAGCTCACCAATAACTGAATTCTTGGATATGAACTGGTTATACAACCCCCACCCAAAATGAATATTCAAATTTTTCGAAACATCTATTCGTCCCCCAATTCGAGGTTGAATATGCCTTTCTTTATTGGAGGTTTGGATGTCTGATTTCAGCCCCAATTGGGTAGAAAATCTAGGTGTCCACTGGATGTTATCATATCCATAAAATGTAAGGCGATCAAGCTGTCCTGATGGATCCTCTAAAAGTCTATTCCCACCATTAAACACCAGTTCAGTTTTGTTACTCACAAATCCTCCACCTAGCTGTACCTGATGAATTCCTTTGCCAGGCAAAGAATGTGTGAGTCTTGCACTGTATTCCTGAATAGGATTGGTCCATCTATTGCTTTCTAAGCCTACATTAGGACCAGCACGTTCAATTAGAAAATTGGTAGTCATGGTGGGGCTGTAGGTGCTTTGGGCACCTACTAAGGTCGTGATCCCTCCACCATCCCAACTTTTACTATACTTAATCGACGATCCGCTTTGAGCAGAACTAATAGCTACCTCTTCAAATGCATCGTCTCTCCCCTCCCTACTAATGAGGGTACCCTTGTAATCATCCTCGCTTGAAATTATACTTATTTCCAGCTTGTCCGTATTCTTAAAAGTTGATGAGAATTTCAGGTTAAAATCACCATAATCATACGTTGGTTTGATGAAATCCGTATTGTCAGGAAGGTCTGCAGACAGATCCAGGGACCTAAAATATGACTTCCTTGCTGCAACTTGCAAGGTGGAACTTTGATTGAATACAGGTACATTGATATATGCACTGGCTAATTGATTGGCGATGCTGATCTTGGTTTCTGCTTTGTTTAAATTTCCTGACTTGCCGTCAATAAGAACTACACCGCCTATCCGATCTCCAAAAGGTACGTTGTACCCCCCTTTGTACACTTCAACATTCTTTATCATATAAGGATTAATCCTTCCAATGTCTGCTTTTATTCCCCAACTATTGAACACACTAATGCCATCATAACTGACGTGGTTCTGCCCAGCATAGGATCCCCAAATAACAAAATCAGCAACGGATTCGCCTGCTGCCATGATTCCTGGGTATAATCTTAAGTTGTTAAAAATAAGATCATTGGTCAAGCCTGGAACCAAACTATTCTGGATGTCATTAAATTTAATATGTCCCGATTCCTCTCCAATATTCATTATAGGAATCTTAGATTTTTCGGTTATTACGAGTTCTTCCATCTCAAAAGATTTTTGCTGAAGTTGGATAACCTGACCATATCCTGTAGCCAAAATCGTATCTGCCATCTCATATCCTAAACTCTGGATTTGCAAGTACTCTTTCTTGCTTGGAGACCTAAATGTGTATCGACCCTGGTCATCTGTAATTACCCCAATATCGCCTAGTTTAACACTTGCAAAAGGGAGTGGTTCATTCGAGTCAAAATCAACCACCTTACCTTGATACAGGTATTCAGAAGGCAAGCTTCTTCTTTTGGCAAAATGACTGATCGATTTTCTTTTAAAAGAATACACATCATTGATCTTTGAAAGATCCAGCTGACATTCATTTGCCAACATCTCCAATGCCTTGTTCATTGATCTAAATGTCCCCTTAACTGTTATCACACAATTGGCCGATAAACTTGCGTTTATAGATACTGGAACTTCATATCTATCATTGAGATCAAGAAGTATGTCATTAAGTGGCTCATTGATATAATCAAATGTGATGGACTGCCCCCATAATCGAGGAGTCATTGAAAGCATCAGAAGTAGTAAATAGAAGTGTTTCGTACTCAATGATTGAGGATTAATTCAATACGATATATTCTTTGATAATGTATGTGGTGTCGACATCATTTTCAAAGGTCAATTCAAAACTATCACAAATAATCTCAAGAGCTTCTTCAACCGTTGAACTTCGCTGAAATATACCTGTGAAATGATATTCTTCCTCTATATCCAAAAGGATTCTAGTGTTGTAATGGCGTTCTAAATCTGAAAAAACTTTACTCAGAGGAGTCGTGTTATAAATAAATTTGTTCGATCTCCATGCCAGGATCAATTTCTCATTCTTGTCTTCACTCTGCAGTTTCCCCAATTTGTCAACCTCGACAAAATCACCAGGCAACAAGACTTGGTTAGATAGTTCGTTACGTACATTGACTTTTCCTTCTGTACAATACACTTGATAATTTCCTTCTCTTGTGTTGATATTAAATTTTGTTCCCAACACTTCCGTTATTCCCATTTGAGATGCAACACTAAATTTCTTTCCTTTCGCTACTTCAAAGAATGCCTCCCCTTCCATCTCCAATGTTCTATTTATACTCCACCAATAGGGGGCATAGGTAATTGTTGATTCGGCATTCAAATGGACTTTTGATTCATCTGGCAAAGTGTAGGTAGCAAATTCACCTCGAGAGACAGTCACAGTAGTGGTAAAGAATCTTGCAAAAAGTCCTAAACCCACTAGTATCATTACAGATGCAGCCACGCTCAATGGCTTCCAATTGACAAAAATGGTCTTTGTGGTTTCGGCCTTGTCATGAGCAGGAACCGAAGACACCTTTTCCAATGAAGCCCAAACCTCACTTTTGGACCTTGAATGGCGTAGCTCAAGCTTGGAAAACAGATCCTTCTCACCCATCAATTTATCCTCATGCTTATCTTGCTTCATGGCCAATTATATTTCGTAATTCTTGTAGTGCCAGTTTCATTCGTTTTTCTACCGCTTTCACTGAAATACTCAATCGTTCAGCAATTTCCGAGTAGGTCAACTCTTCCATTCTACTCATCAGAAACACAACTCTTCTTTTTTCTGGTAAGTTGATAAGAGCTTTCTCATATTTCTCTTTAAGCTCTTCATAATACACTTGATTCTCTGTCTCATTGTGATCATTCTTGTAGGACAGTGACAACATGTACTTCTTTTCAGAATTTAATTTGCGATACTGAGAGATCCAAAGCTCTTTTGATATTTTGTACAGCAGCGCCCGAGTCCTGCTTCCCATGTAATCGGTATTCTTTTCCCAAATGCGGACATATGCTTCTTGCACAAGATCAGTGGCCAATTCAGAATCGTAGCATCGATAGGTGATATAGTTTCGTAATTCATCGAACCAATCATCAAAACACTTTTTAAATTCTTCCTGCGTCAATCTGCTAAGGTTTATGAGCGGTATGGATATCCATACCGCTCAAACTTAACCTATTTTCAACTTCACTTATCCTCCATGCCCACCAGATCCTCCATGCCCACCAGATCCTCCATGCCCACCAGATCCTCCTGGGCCACCTGAACCGCCTCTTCCTTCTCCACATTCATCTTTGACTGCATCAAATTCCTCCTCAGTTGTTATGGTTTGATTTGTTCCATCTTCCAATGTGATATCTATGGGATAAACCATAGCAGGTCGCTCATCAGTGTCTGGGTTTGCATCATACCACGCATCCACAAGGTTTTTATCATCATGTGATTCCAAGGTGATGGTTGAGTCATCAGGCATTA
>JAAEPI010000263.1 GCA_024232835.1 Cytophagales bacterium | reverse complement strand
CCCCATGGATATTCTTAGCGACTCTGGGTCCATTATTTCCATAGATAGCCAGACGAGTCAGGATGAGGATTAGTTGCCCCCTTTGATCCCTATAAAACACCTCATTTTTGGAAGATTCATATCCCCCAAAGCTTTCGGCTTGTAGTGCCCGGCAACTATATCACCATCTATACTGTCAGTCTGTGCCTTATGTTACTTATCATGACCAATACTACGGGGTTTTTGTCCCAATTTTCAAAATACAACGAGATGGAGCAGCTTTTGCTGTTAGACTCTATTAAGTCTCCGTGTTCAGCCGTTTTGACTGAAAAATACTTGTAGACTCCCGTGCTTTGCTAAGCTAGACATTTTTCACGTGGTTCCTTGACCAAATGAATCATTTTGGATTGCGTACATAGGTGGCTCGGTTTCTATCAATGTCAATATCCGGTTTTCTAGTTCGTGCATTGATATTGATATAACTTTCTTGGAATTTGCGGTGGTAGTGAGTGCATATCTTGAATTACTTCTAAACATATCAAATCATAGGCCTGAACTAGTTTTTGG
>JAAEPI010000262.1 GCA_024232835.1 Cytophagales bacterium | reverse complement strand
GTCTTCAAGAATAAATTCCCCTCCCGCCACTTTCTTTTCCAACTCTGGTACTCTTCGCTTTAAAAATCCCCGGTAATCATTATCAGGAACAAAGCAAATTTCGTAAGACTCGGATTTATTTACCAATTCATGGAATTCACGTTCGGATGCCATATCTCGAATCTCAGACTTGTGAAGATCACCAAGGGGAAACAATGTGCGACTCAAATTTTCTTGGGAAATACCCCAAAGCGCATAAGATTGGTCTTTTCCTTCATCTTTACCTCTGGATATGACGAAACGATTGTTCTCATTCCTCACCTTGGCATAATGGCCGGTGGCAATGGATTCGCAATCCAACCTATCCGCTCTTCTTAGCAAAGAATCCCATTTGATGTGTGTATTGCATAACACACAAGGATTGGGTGTACGGCCATCCAAGTATTCATTTGTAAAATGATCGATTACGTAATCACCGAATTCTTCCCTGATATCCACGATATAATG
Organism: Cytophagales bacterium; assembly: GCA_024232835.1. Lineage (GTDB taxonomy): Bacteria > Bacteroidota > Bacteroidia > Cytophagales > Cyclobacteriaceae > JAAEPI01. The sequence continues at coordinate 25,582 of JAAEPI010000262.1, read as the reverse complement.
AGGGAATCCCAGACTAACAGCAATGTTGCGGGCGTCATTAATTGAGTCAAGACTGCAGCAACCAGTCTCTTTTTTACTTCCACCTGAAGTCTGATAATCCCAAGTCTTCATGGTCATCCCGATGACCTCATACCCTTCTTCATGAAGCATGACAGCCGCCAGAGAACTGTCGATACCGCCACTCATGGCTACTAATACTCTTCCTTTTTTATTCATAATTGCTTATTGCCGGGTTCACAGCCACGGTTTACGCATTGTTGAAATTCAAAACTAGTTGAATATTCGTACAGTTGCTTGATTGAGCACAGATGTAATAACATTTGATCAAATGAATACGAATTGAATCTTTTGGTTCATCGTGGATGGCTGCTAGAAAACTTCATATGTTAGAAATGGAATTTGAAATTATTAAGATACTCCAAATTTTAATCCCACATTTTATTGAATGAAAGTTAGCTTTGCGAGGAGATGAGTAACGAAGAAGAAAAGAGCAGAATAGATGAGTTAACCGATATGCTCAGCTATTATAATCATCGATATTATCAAGAAAACTTTTCAGAAATACCCGATCTAGAATTTGATCTTTTTTTAAAGGAACTTGAGCAACTTGAGCAAAAGAATCCATCCCTCAAACGTTCTGATTCCCCTACCCAGCGCGTAGGGGGTACCATCACAAAGGACTTTGCTACGGTCTATCATAAATATCCAATGCTTTCACTATCGAATACCTATTCAGAGCAAGAGCTGATGGATTTCGATGGGCGAGTAAAAAAACATCTAGGCGAAGAGCAATTTGAATACTTCTGTGAATTAAAATTTGATGGGGTGGCGCTTAGCGTAAGCTATGAAAATGGACTGATCACGCAGGGGATCACTAGAGGAGATGGGGAAAAGGGTGACGATATAACTCAGAACACAAAAACTATTCGATCGTTACCGTTAAAGATTCAATCCAATAACGTCCCTCACAGTTTTGAAGTTCGAGGAGAGGCTTTCATGCCAAAGGATGTTTTTATAAATCTCAATAAACAGAGAAAAGTAAATGGAGAAGCTGAATTAGCGAATCCAAGAAATACCACATCAGGAACCTTGAAGATGCAGGACTCTAGCGTAGTAGCATCTCGAAATATTGATTGCTTTCTTTACGGTCTTTATGGAGAGAATCTGCCGATGAAAACTCATGAAGAGTCCATACAATTATTGAAATCCATGCATTTTAATGTATCGCCAACTTTCAAGAAATGTCAGAATGTTGAAGAGGTGTTCGACTATATCAACAGATGGGAAACGAAGCGGCATGAATTACCTGTGGAGACGGATGGAATTGTTATTAAGGTTAACAGTTTAGATCAGCAACAACAGCTGGGATTTACGGCCAAGTCTCCTCGTTGGGCAATCGCTTACAAGTACAAGTCAGAATCAGCAGAAACGACTCTCCAAAATATTACCTATCAAGTGGGTCGAACAGGGTCAATAACTCCAGTAGCCGAATTAGAACCTGTATTGTTGGCTGGCACTACAGTCAAGCGGGCTTCACTCCACAATGCCAACGAAATCGGAAAACTGGACATTAGGATTGGAGATAAAGTTTTTGTGGAAAAAGGGGGGGAAATCATACCTAAAATCACAGGAGTCAACGTGGAAAAACGTACTGGTCGTTTGGATAAAACAATTTTTATTACACATTGCCCAGAATGCAATACTGAACTGGTACGAGAGGAAAATGAAGCCAATCATTATTGTCCTAATCAAAAAAATTGTCCTCCCCAATTGTCGGGCCGCATCGAGCATTTCATAAGTCGCCATGCGTTAAAGATTGAGACTTTAGGTCCCCGAACGGTCAAGGGGTTGATTATTGAAGGACTAATTTCCAATCCTGCCGATTTGTTTGACCTCACATTTGATCAGCTTCTGGGTTTAGTTCTTGAGGAAGAGATAGGAAAAACAAAAGGTCGCTCAATTCAGAAGAAGACGGCCACAAACATTTTGGAATCCATCGAATATTCCAAGACTACCTCTTTTGAGGATGTGCTTTATGGATTAGGTATCCGATATGTTGGACGTACTGTCGCCGAGAAACTTGTTGATCATTTTTTGACAATTGATAAACTTATGACCGCCACATTTGAGGAGCTAATCGAAGCACCAGAAATTGGTGATAGAATAGCTGCTTCAATTCTTGAATATTTTGCCGACAATACCAATCTTGAAATTATCTCCAGGCTCAAATTGGCCGGCCTGAAATTTGAAAAAGAAAAAAATCAAGAGGAGTTAGGTGATTCTCTATTGACTGGGCGCACCTTTGTTGTGACAGGTACCTTTGAAGGATACGAAAGAGAAGCTTTGAAAAAATTGATAAAATCACATGGAGGAAAAGTTGGGTCTAGCCTTTCTTCTAAAACCAACTACCTTGTTGCAGGAGACAATATGGGCCCAGCCAAGAAGACTAAAGCAGAAGAATTGGAGATTCAAATACTTTCAGAAAGTTCATTTAATAAACTATTGAACGAATGATCAAAAAAATCTTCCTTAATCATTTAAGCAAAAAGAAAGCAAAAACAGAAAATGAATCAGTCAGTTTTCAACAGGCTAGATCGATTGGAATATTGACTACATATGATAGTTCTGAACTCAATTGGAAGGTCGTGAGTAACCTCGAAGGTGAAGGAAAGAATACTCGTGTGATCAGTTTTGTGAACAATCCCATCAAAGGCGAGACCTATCCTGCTCACACATTCACGTCCAAGGACGTTAGCCTTATCGGAAATATTCTTTCTTATGAATTACTTTATTTCTGTAAACAGAAATATGACTTTCTTCTTTGTCTGGATACAACTGGAAGCAACTTCATCAAATACATCCTGGCAAAGACAGAGGCCACACACAAGATTGGTTTGTATGACCCCAGCCTGGAAGGTATTCTGGACATGATGATCAAGCCTACGACAGAAAACCCCATTGTGGAATTAGTGAGATACGCAAAAATGATACGTCATGATTGAGAAATTGAAAGGAACGGGGGTCGCATTAGTATCACCGATGCATGAGGATTTATCAATTGATTTTGATGGGCTATCCAAACTGATAGATCACGTTATTGATGGAGGTGTTGACTATCTCGTATTGCTGGGAACAACAGGAGAATCGCCAACAATTAGCTGGCAAGAAAAATTAGCGATGCTAGATTTTTGCATAGACAAAATACAGAAATCAGTACCTCTGGTTTTTGGTCTTGGGGGAAACAATACTTCTGACCTAGTTGGTAAATTAGATGAGCTAAAGAATAGAGAAATTGACGCGATTTTATCTGCAAGTCCGTATTACAATAAGCCCCCACAAGAGGGTATTTTCAAGCATTATTCAACTCTTGCGGACAAAAGCAGGTTTCCAATTATCGTTTACAATGTACCACACCGTACTGCTTCGAATGTTTTGGCAGAAACTACCCTAAAGCTCTCGCAGCATCCAAATATCATAGGGATCAAGGAAGCCTCAAGAGACTTGGATCAGTGCAGGACGATTGCTAATAGTAAACCGGAAGACTTCCTTTTGATAAGTGGCGATGACGTATTGACCTTCGCTATCCTATCGTTGGGTGGTGAGGGCGTAATCTCAGTTTTGGCAAATGCGTATCCCGAAAAATTCGTTGAAATGGTGAAAACTACCCTATCTAAAGATTTTGTAAAAGGCGAAAAATTGAATGACCTTCTCAAGCCATTGTATGAATTGTGTGTGAAAGAAGGGAGTCCATCATCCGTCAAAGCTGCACTTGCATCTCTCAGTATTTGTAGCACAGATGTCCGTTTACCCTTAATTCACGCCACCGCCAATCTTGTTGAAGAATTTGAATCCATTAGTATTTAGGCATAAAAAAAGGGACGCCAGACGTCCCTTTTTGATACTATCTACCAACGCATATTATGCGTTCTTCTCGTTCTGAACTTCAATTCGGATTTCCTGAGCAAGATTTTTCATTTCCTGCATTCCTTTTCTTACTCGTGTTCCAGCAGCTTGGTTACTCTTTTCATAGAATTTGTCAAAATCGTCTTCCAATGAAGCTATCAAGTCTCTAAGTTGTTCAAATCTTTTCATGTGATTAGTTCTTTAGGGTTACAGTTTTAATTTCTTGTGGGCAATTTATAACAAATTTGTCCACTTGCAAGCATTCAAGGCATGAAAAGACAATTATTTATAGACTTAAAAATTATGCCTGTGTTAGGGTTGCATCCTTTTCGCTCTCATCATGATAATCTCCTCCATCAAGTTTAGCCTTTATTTCATCAAAAGCGTTCAACGTAAATTCAACATCTTCCAAAGTATGAGCTGCTGTCGGAATGATCCTCAACATCATCACACCTTTAGGTACCACAGGGTAGGTTACACCAGAACAGAAGACACCATAATTCAAACGGAGGTCTTTCATTACAGCAGTCAATTCATGTACACCATCTCCATTTAGAAAAGCCGGCGTTACGGGAGAATTAGTAGTTCCAATGTTGAATCCTCTCTTTCTTAAACCATCTTGCATAGCACCTACGATTTTCCAGAGATTTTCTCTTAACTCTGGTTTACTTCGTAATAATTCAAGTCTTTTCAAATTTCCAATGACCAAGGGCATTGGTAATGTTTTGGCGAATATTTGTGATCGTAAATTGAATTTCAACGCCATTGTGATCTCAGGCTTAGTTGCAATAAAAGCGCCAATACTAGCCATTGATTTAGCAAAGGTTGAAAAATATACGTCGATCTCATCCTGTACACCTTGTTCCTCCCCTGCTCCTGCTCCAGTTGCACCCATGGTACCGAAACCGTGCGCATCATCCACAAGCAAGCGAAAATTGTGCTTGCCCTTCAAACTTACTGCACCCTTTAAATCACCCATATTACCAGACATACCAAAGACACCTTCAGTAATCACAAGAATACCACCACCTGTATTATCCACCCATTTTTGAGCTCTAGTAAGTTGCCGATCAAGATTCTCAATATCGTTATGAGGGTATACAAAGCGCTTACCCATATGCATTCTGCAACCATCCAATATCGATGCATGGCACTCAGAATCATATACTATTACATCTTTTCGGTCAACCATAGAATCAATAACTGACATGATGCCCTGATAGCCATAGTTAAGAAGTAACCCACTCTCCTTTCCTACGAACGCGGCTAATTCATCTTCCAACTGCTCGTGGTGAATTGAGTTTCCGGTCATCATTCGTGCACCCATTGGGTAGGCCAGACCCCACTCTGCTGCTGCTTCAGCGTCTGCTTTCCGAACTTCGGGATGATTAGCCAAACCGAGGTAATTATTCAAACTCCAAGCAAGAACTTCCTTTCCCAGAAATTTCATTCGGGGTGCTATTTCCCCTTCTAATTTTGGGAACATATAAAAGTTCTCCTCACGAAGAGCTATGTTACCCAAAGGCCCACGGTCTGTAGCTAGTTTTTCGAATAAATCCATTCGTTGATTCTTGTTTTCTTTTGGTTCTGAAAATGAAGTCGCAAAATTATAGAATTTATACCAATATGAAAGCGCTAGAATCCTTGAATTAAAATAATGAATTCGTCTAAAATAAGTAGCATTGCTCTAGTGAAGAAAATCAATAAAATTCTTGTTGCAAATCGTGGCGAAATTGCAGTCCGTGTAATGCGAGGTGCCAGGGAACTAAGTGTATCAACTGTTGCAGTTTACAGCGATGCTGATAAATCGGCTATTCATACTCGTTACGCAGATGAGGCCATTTATATTGGTAACTCACCTGCTTCTGAGTCTTATTTGGTAATGGACAAAATTTTGAAGGCCGCAATAAAGTCTGGAGCAGACGCCATACATCCCGGCTATGGTTTTTTGTCTGAAAATGCAGAATTCGCAGAGAAAGCCGCTGAGGCCGGCCTCATATTCATTGGCCCTTCACCCCATGCAATTCGTGTCATGGGAGATAAAATAATGTCCAAACAGACAGTGAAGTCTCACAATGTTCCTTTGGTTCCTGGAATGGACGAACCGATAAATGACGTTGATGAGTCAAAAAAGCTAGCCAAAGAAATTGGGTATCCGATAATGATTAAAGCCAGTGCTGGTGGTGGTGGGAAAGGTATGCGAGTGGTGGAGAAAGAGGAGGATTTTATTGACCAAATGGAGCGAGCTCAAAGTGAAGCAAGGAATTCCTTTGGGAATGATGCCGTCTTTATTGAGAAATTTATAGAATATCCAAAGCATATTGAGGTGCAGGTGGTTGGTGACCAACATGGGAATATTGTCCATCTTTTTGAAAGAGAATGTAGTGTCCAGCGAAGACATCAAAAAGTGATTGAGGAAGCACCCTCTGCGCTTATGAATGACAAAAAAAGAATGGCTATTGGTGCGGCTGCAGTGAGCGTTGCTAAGTCTTGTGGATATTTTGGAGCTGGGACTGTAGAATTCATTGTGGATGCAGATCTTAATTTCTTCTTTCTCGAAATGAATACCCGATTGCAAGTTGAGCATCCGGTATCCGAAGAAATCACTGGTGTAGACCTAGTAAAAGAGCAAATTCGTATTGCAGAAGGCCATGAATTGAGCTTCAAACAAGAAGACCTAAGTGTTTCTGGGCATAGTGTGGAGGTGCGAGTGTATGCAGAAGATCCTGAAAATGGTTTCTTACCTGACACGGGAATTCTCTCAAGATACAAACCGCCTAAAGGGCCTGGCATTAGAATAGATGACGGAATGGAAGAAGGTCAGGAGGTATCTATTTTTTATGATCCGATGGTAGCCAAATTAATAGCTACTGGCAACTCGAGGAATGCGGCAATTGCTCGAATGATTCGAGCAATAGATGAATATGAAATTGAAGGAATAAAAACCACACTGCCTTTTTGCAAATTCGTGATGCAGCACGATGCATTCATCTCGGGCAAATTCAACACTAAGTTTGTAGAAACGTATTTCAATCCCGAATTTCTAAAAATCCCCCTTTCAGAAGAAGAACAAGAGATGGCTGCCTTGGTGGCCGTTATGGAAATGAGCGATCAAAACAGAAAAGTAGTAGGAAAAACAGACACCTCTCCCCGATCAAAATGGAAGGAACGGTTGCAGTAAAATAATAACTTTAAATAGTTGTCGTAATTAATAGATTACCGGCTAGTAGTGACTATAATATTCAAATTCTATTTTTAAATGAACGCACGATCCATGCACTTAATGCTTCAACCAGGCTACTAAACTATGGCCATAATTAAACCCTTTAGAGCTTGGAGATATGGACACGAACTTCAAGAAAAGATAAGCGAGCTAACATCGCCACTGTTTGATGTAGTATCAGATAAGCAGAGAGAAAATCTATATGCAAATCCCATTAATAGCATTCACTTATCAGTACCATCAAGCAAAGATCCGGTAATGGACGCAAAGGCTCGGGTAAGTCAATGGAAATTAGATGGTACGATTATTCAAGATAATCTACCTACAATCTACGTTTACTATCAATATTTTACCCTTCCTGGACGCTCAGAAGAAATTTGCAGAAAAGGTTTCATTGCTAATTTGAAAATCTATGACTGGGATGAAAATGTATTGCTCCGTCATGAAGATACTATGCCACATTCAGTTAATGACCGAATTGAGGTACTAGATGCTACTCAAATGAATATTGCCCCAACTCACGGGCTTTTTACGGATGAGTCAAATGAAATTGAGACCTACTTAGAACAAAGCATGCAATCACCTCTATATGAAGCCGAAGATTATCAAGGAGTACGCGATGTGCTTTCGGTGATTCATGACGCAAGCATTATTAAAAGAATCACGGAAATAATGACTGATAAAAAGGTAATTCTCGCAGATGGACATCATAGGTATGAGAGTTCATTGCAATATCAGATACAACAAGAAGCAGCTAACAAGGGCCATACAGGCCTTGAAGGCTACAACTATCACTTGATGTACTTCACTAATACCGAAGCAGATGACCTTCGAATATTGCCAACACATCGTTTGATTTCTAATTTATTTGATTTCGATGAATACCAGATGATTACTGATTTGTCTAAATATTTCAATGTGACGCCAATTGAGAATGTGTACGAACTAAACGAAGTTATACTGGGCAAGAAATGGGCATTTGGAATATTAATTGGGGATAATGCATACAAAATCCGTTTGAAAGAAGGAATGATTAATGAAATGCCAGATCATTTGCCTAAGGCCGTTCGTTTTCTGGACAATACGGTGATGCACTTTTTTGTCTTTGACAAAGTTCTTGGGATTCCATTGGCAGACCAACGAAACTCTACTAATCTATCTTTCGATCGAAATTTTGGAGAGTGTGTGAGCCTTGTTTCGTCTGGAACCTGTCAAATGGCGGTCATTACGCAGGACATTTCAATAGAAAAAGTGAAAGAGGTTTGTTACAGTGGGCATACACTGCCCCAGAAGTCAACCTATTTCTATCCTAAGGTTATTTGTGGATTTTTGTTCGGATCCATCCATCCAGATGAATTTGATTCACCTTTTGATCCTGCATTCAGATGAGTTCATTGATCTTAGCTTCAGGATCGCCAAGGCGAAAAGAGATTTTAGCATCCATTGGATTCGTTTTTTCCGTAAGAAAGGGTGACGTGAAAGAGGAAGTTCCTGGTTACATTCCTGCGGAAGAAACAGCGGAATATCTGGCTAAATATAAAAATGAATTAACAAAAAGAGATACAAATGAGGTTCTGCTCACAGCTGATACTGTTGTGATATTGAATGATCGCTTACTCGGAAAACCTACTAACGAGCTTGATGCCAAAACGATGCTTTTAAATCTATCCAATTCTACTCATCAAGTGATCACAGGCGTTTGTATATCCAGTGATTCGAACAAAATCACCTTCTCATCTATGACGAAAGTGGAATTTGGCCATATCACCAAAGCTGAAATCGAATACTATGTTAAAAAATTTCAACCATTCGATAAGGCAGGAGCGTACGGCATTCAAGAATGGATCGGACAAATCGGGATTGATTCAATCACCGGCTCATACTACAACGTAATGGGCTTACCAGCTCATGAGGTGTATCGATCATTGACTCAAATCTTTGGCATAAATCCTGAATAAGTTCGGCGAAAAAATTTTTAGCTACATTTATACATTACAAGCACATGGATTTAAAGCAACAGACTCGTCATCAAAGAATTATAGAATGAAAACTACACTCCCTCTCCTACTTCTAATTTCTTCACTTTCCTTAAAGGCCCAAGTGGGTGATCTCTTCCCTCCAATGGAGGCAGAGTCATTAACCTCTGATATTGTGAATTTGCCTGATGATCTCAAAGGAAAATACACGCTCATCGGGTTGGCTTTTTCTAAGAAAGCAGAAGATAATTTAAAAACTTGGTTTAGCCCTGTCTGGAACCAATTCGTCCGGGAGCATGGTAAGGCTGATATTTTTGCTACAGATTATGACATTAACTTATTCTTCATCCCGATGTTCACTGGCCATAAGACAGTCGCTTACAAGAAGGTAATGGTCAAAGTTCAAAAGACCACTGACCCAAACCTGCATCCGCACATTTTGTTTTATAAAGGCACAATGAAAGTGTACAAGAAAGCACTTGGGTTCAAAGGGAAGGATGTTCCGTATTTCTATATGATGGATGAAAGTGGAAAAATTGTCTGGCAGACATCTGGCGTGTATTCTGATTCGAAGATGCAAGAAGTAATTGACAGCTTAGATAAAGCTCTAGGCGAGTGGGATTGATATGAATTCAATAAAAAAACTATGCCCAATTGGCATGAGCTATCTACTAGCTTCTATCTTATTAATTGGAGCTTTTGGTTCGCAAGCACAGTCAAAATCCAGAAGTGCCAAGGAAAGAAAAACGAATGTAATTCTCGCATCTGTAAAATCACATATTGGCACGCCTTACGTCTATGGAGGCACCTCCAGAAAAGGCATGGACTGTTCTGGCCTTCTTTATGTTAGTTTCAATACAGGAGGCATTAGCCTGCCTAGAACAGCTAAAAGCCAGTCGACATTTGGCAAGAACCTTAGTTGGAAAAAACTAAGGCCAGGTGATTTGGTTTTCTTCAAGTTCAAACAAAAAGGAGAAAAATGGTGGCACAGTGGAGTGATCACAGTGGTGGAAAAAAACAAGATTAGATTCATCCATGCCTCTTCATCACGAGGCGTAGTTGAATCAAATCTCTTAAGCGATTATTATAAGAAGAATGTTAAGGGTTTTCGACGAGTAATCTAGAATCCCCCGACCTTAAGGGTTATGAAATAACTAGTTCTGTCAAACGCACTCTCATCTGTGTTGATTAAATCCAAATCTTGAGTTAACCTTTTGCTGGCACCAAAAGCCAGTCGAAAACTTCTGCTGAGGTTGACTTCAAGTCCAACTCCTGGCTCAACATACCAGAACACATCTTCGTCCACCAAATCATCGCCTGATGTCTGAGGGTTGTTTCCATCAAAATCATAACTATAGCCCATCCAGCCAGCACCACCAGAAACAGGAACAGTGATGTGAACCACTTCATTTGAAAAGAAAATTAACTCCAGAAACATACCTCCATAGCCCCCAAGAGCTATGACATCTCCAGCCGTATCAATATCGGAATATTTTGCAGTTGGAATGATTCCGTGCGCTTCAAGACCAAACCCCAATGTTCTGTTAATAATCCAACCACCTCTGAGTCCTGCAAGTACCATAGTCTCTCCGCTAAAAGTTGTGCTTCTAAAGGACAAAGCTCCAAAACCCCCGCTATGGCTCATAGAACCTGATAAAGTTCGAATGTCTTTTCTCTTTTTTACTTTCTCTTCTTCAGGAATGGTTTGATAATAAATTATTTTTGGAGTTGTAGTTCCTTGAATTTCTGGTATTGTATCCTGAACCACAGGAGCTTTAACCACCTTTGTGCTCACCGTGTCTTGAGGAGCCTTAGTTGAGTCTTGTTCTTGAGCTATTACTATCGTAGCAGCCACGAATAAAAAAAGGGTTATAATCGATTTCATTTTGATTTTTTTCTAAAATTTTGATCTAATGACACCAATTCATCCTCTAGGTTTCCAAATTCTAAAATTATTGAAGCCCTCAGCTAAAAGAGTGATCTTTATATTTTTGTTAATGAGGGTCAAAAATTTATTATTAAATTACCGATAAGCAGAAGCTGGCATATGGAAACTACTGTATTATATGTTGATGATGAAGACGTAAACCTGTTCTTATTTTCTAGAACATTTGAGTCAACTTATAATGTACTTACAGCGCGATCGGGTGCTGAGGGATTGGGAATACTAGAAGCAAATAAAGAAGAAATAATTGTGGTAATAAGTGATATGAAAATGCCAGAAATGAATGGTATTGAATTCATCACCAAAGCTAAAAATCAATTCAAAAACGTGTCCTATTTTATACTGACGGGGTTTGCTCATAATAATGAAATTGAAGTTGCACTCAAAACGGGTCTAATTCAGCGATTTTTTATTAAACCATTCGACGTTTCCGAAATTCAAATGGCTATTACAGAATCTCTGGAGAATTTGAGCCTAGATTAATGCTCATGAACTTGTAGCTTGTATTTGTTCTTGCCATCAAGGTTCCTTATTTTAACCTCTATGTACACGTTACTTTCTTCAATTTTCTCATTCACAACAGCATTTATGTTTCTAAGAATGCATCATGTGCACGGTTCTGACACAAGCATGGAACGTTTGGTAATTGTAGCTGGTACTTTCTTTTTTTTACTTCAAGCAGGATTGAGTTATCAAACGTATGCTGCTGAACGAACCAGAACAAAACTCAATTTAACTTTGGGTTCATTTTTCTGTTCCATTCTTTATACAACTCTTTTCTTTCTTATAGTTGATTTTAATAGAGACAGTATTTTTAGTACTTTATTCTAATCTGTATGATCAGGTATTTGTGTCATATATTTACTGAAAGCAGTTGATCAAATGATTAAAAAAGTATAAATGCGGAAAGTTGCATTTGATCTCTTGATTAGAGAAAAATTAATGCTAGCAACGAATTTGTGATTTTTATGATGCTGCGGGATGAACTTCATCAAGATTTAATCAGAGCTGACGACCCAATCTAAAAGATCGCATGCGATGTGTAGTTTAAGTAGGTTATTTGGAAATAAGGATAGGTCGACTTTTAATCCAACAAGTGGTTTTAATCCCCGATACTTGCATCGAATGAAGAAATATTTTCCAATTTTATACTTCGTGAGCCTGCCTTTGTCGGCAGACAGGCTTGCTCCGAGGTACTTGATTAAATAAAACACATGAGCGATTATTTAACTGGAATTAAAGAATTCCTGAATTCTGAAGTTATTCCGTTGGAGCAGGAGAACCTTCCTTACTCAGAATTATTGGTCAAATTAATTGACCTTCGTGACCAAGTAAAGTCAGCAGGCTGGTGGTTACCGCAACTCCCGGGTGAAGTTGGGGGAATGGGGTTGTCCTTGGAGCAGTTTGGTCCAATTAGTGAGATTCTTGGAGGCTGCCCGTACGGCCACTTTGTGTTCAATTGCCAGGCACCAGATGCGGGCAACATGGAGATACTGATTGAACACGGAACCCCAGAACAAAAGGAAAAGTATCTACAACCGCTGCTTAAAGGAGACATAAGATCTTGCTTTGCTATGACAGAACCTGACACTGCTGGTTCCAATCCAATTTTGCTTGCCACTACTGCTACAGCAGATGGGGACGATTATGTGATCAATGGTCATAAGTGGTTTGCATCGTCAGCTGACGGTGCGGAATTCGCTATTGTGATGCTTCAAACTGATCCTGAAAATGAAAATGTGCATCAGAGAGCAAGTCAGATTATTGTACCAATGAATATACCTGGAATTGAGTTCGTAAGAAATATCCCCATTATGGGAGTAGCGGGCGAAGGTTATTTTAGTCATGGCGAGCTTAAATTCAACAACGTGAGAGTGCCAAAATCTAGCATACTCGGATCAGAAGGAGCTGGATTTTCCATCGCTCAAGACAGACTAGGGCCAGGCAGAATCCATCATTGTATGCGTTGGATTGGCATCTGCGAACGAGCATTTGGAATGATGTGTGAACGAGCCATGTCTCGTGAAATTTCTCCTGGTAAATCGCTGGCAACAAAACAGACCATTCAAAATTGGATTGCAGAATCGCGAGCAGAAATAAATGCTTCTCGTTTGATGGTGCTGGATGCTGCCAATAGAATAGATACTGTCGGCGCTCACAAGGCAAAAGTTGAAATCTCAACCATTAAATTTTTCGTCTCCAATGTCCTGATGAACGTACTGGACCGAGCCATACAGGTGCATGGTGCACTTGGGATCACAAGTGACACATTGTTATCGCATTGGTACACACACGAACGGGGGGCTCGAATATATGATGGCGCAGACGAAGTACATAAATCCAATGTTGCAAGGGAAATTCTAAAATCATACTAGAATGACAGAATGGTTAGATGAGGCTACCTCGATACGACCTGATGAGGAACTCTCTGAGATAAAATTAGAAGCCTACCTTCAAGATCAACTTTCGACCGATGAGAAATTAATCATAAAGCAATTCCCAAGTGGGTTTTCGAACCTCACTTACTTGCTAAGTCTTGGTAATCGGCAATTTGTCATGAGAAAGCCGCCTATAGGAGCAAATATAAAATCTGGCCATGATATGTCACGCGAGTATGAAGTTCTAAGGGCATTAGATGGTCATTTCAAGGTTCCTAAACCCACATTGTTTTGTGATGATGAGGATATAATCGGTAGTCCATTCTATGTTATGCAAAGACTCGAAGGGGTCATCTTAAGAGCAGGTATGCCTCAGAATATGATACCGGATGAAGCTCTAATGAAATCTATATCAGAGAGCTGGGTAGCAACTTTGGTTCAACTGCATCAGGTAGATACTGAAGCTACAGGTCTTGCTGATTTCGGAAAACCTGATGGATATGTAGAACGCCAGATTACTGGTTGGGTGGGAAGATATCAAAAATCACAAACAGATGATATTAAGGCCATGAATAATGTGGCCAAGTGGCTGCATGAACATCAACCAACTCAGTACAAAACCAATCTCATTCACAACGATTATAAATACGACAATGTGGTACTTGATCCTGATGATTGGTCAAATATAATTGGCGTATTGGATTGGGAAATGGCTACCATCGGTGATCCTTTAATGGATATGGGCACCTCTCTTGGCTATTGGGTAGATAGAGATGACCCACCCGAACTGAGACAACTTCAACTAAATCCAACCACTTCTCCAGGTAATCCGCCCCGTGAACAATTAATGGAATTGTATGAAAAATTTAGGGGCTCACCGGTAGACAATCCAGTATTTTATTACGCGTATGGATTGTTTAAAGTGTCCGTTATCGCGCAGCAGATTTATGCCCGGTACAAGGCGGGAGTCACAAAGGATGAACGATTTGCTAAACTCATTTATGGCGTGCGTATTTGTAGCGAAATGGCCTGGCAGTCTATTCAAAAAGGCAGGATCAGTAATCTGTTTTAATTCTATACTTCAATGGTGAACTTCACATGAACACATTTGAAGCTTTACTCAAAGCAGTTTTAAATTCTATTTCATTCAAGCCTGTGTTCACATTTTCAGTATTCAAGTAAGCTAAAATTCGCTCAGTTGCCATATTGCCAACCAAGCCGTCTTCTGCCATTGGGCACCCTCCAAATCCCATGATAGCTCCATCAATTCTGCGACATCCTGCCTGATATGCTGCTACTATTTTCTCCTCTGTTGCATCAGGAGTTGAGTGCAAATGAGCGCCAATTTCAATGTGAGGAAATCGAGGAATCATGGAGGTGAATAGTTTGGTGATATTTTCAGGAGTGGATACACCGATGGTATCTGCCAATGAAACAACACTCACTTCCAATTCATCCAATCGATCGATAAATTGACCGATGTAATTCATTTCGTATAGATCGCCATATGGATTTCCAAAACCCATTGAAAGGTAAACGACTAGCGTTTGCTCATTGGATTCCGCCAACTCCTGAATCTCAGCGAGATCATCAAAGGCTTCATCAATCGAACGGTTGGTATTGCGTTGTTGAAAGGTCTCCGATAAAGACAGAGGGTAACCCAAATACGTAATCTCATCAAATTGAGTGGCTGCCTCAGCTCCTCTGACATTGGCAACAATGGCTAACAATTTGGAAGAAGAACTTGTCAGATGTAGTCTATTCAAAACCTCCTCTGTGTCCCTCAATTGAGGAATAGCCTTGGGTGAAACGAAGCTCCCAAAATCAATGGTATCAAAACCAACCTTCAGTAATTGGTTGATGTAGTCAATCTTTTTCTCGGTTGGAATAAAGTCGTGTAGGCCCTGCATCGCATCTCGGGGGCATTCGATGATTTTCATTTTTTAAAGGTAGTCGGAATATTTTTCAGCAGACCATAATTGGACTCACAACAAGTACTTAATTCTACTCCGGTAAATTTTTTAAGAAAAAGGCAATCTGATTGCCGCCCATAATCTTGGTAATATCTTCTTCAGAAAATCCTTCTTGTAGCAGTGCTTCTGTTAAGAACACCATTTGCGAAGCGTCAAATGAGGTCGTGACCGCTCCATCAAAATCAGATCCAAGTGCCACATATTGAATACCTACCAAATCAACGACATAGCGGATACTCTTGACAACATTAGAGGGGTGCACTCCGCCTACTGCTTCTGCCCAAAAACCAATCCCGATCAACCCATCAAGTGCTGCGATTTGTTTGATTTCTTTGTCCAACAAATTGCGTGGACTTTCATGAGCCCCTTTCACTCCTGTATGAGAGACCACAACCGGACGAGTAGCGATAGACAATACATCTTGAATCAAAGCGGGTGATGAGTGAGCTAAATCAATAATAATTTTCTTCTCTTCCATTCGGCGAATAATTTCTTTGCCGAATTCTGTAAGGCCTCCTTTAGCCACACCGGCGGAACTCCCTCCTATGTCATTATCAAAGAAATGGACCAAACCTAGCTGCCTATAACCCGCTTCATAGAGTCGATCCAAATTTTCTAATTTGACTTCCAATGCATGCAACCCCTCAATGGACATAATCGCTGCAATAACCTCCTCCCCTTGGTCTCGTCCATCCAAAACTGCTTGAAGTTCAGACTGGTTCTGAACCAAACTTAAATTTGGAGAAACCTCAGCAGCCTCTTTTACAATGTTACTCTGGTGAATGGCTCGCTCGCACAAGCTTGACCAGGACTTTATAGGCCACCGATTTGTCATTGCCAATAATGTCACGTTATCTGTTTCGTCGGTATTAGATTGATAATTCATACCCCTAGGTGTTTGAATCACGGCATTAAAAACCTGCAACGCAAAATTTCCCTTCACTAAACGTGGGATGTCCACTTGTCCGTGATCATGCTCCTCCAGAATGTTTCGATCCCAGAGCGTAAGATCACAGTGGAGATCTGCCACTTTTAGATTTTCGTGGATGGACTTGGCCTTGTCTGAAACGGCAAAACCTTCAAGAGGTACCACCTTATTCATTTTCTTGTCTGCAATACCCCCAGCGAAGGTGAAGAAGATGATAATTGCTAAGACGATAATGGAAAGGAGGGTGATTGAAATTTTTTTCATTTACCTATTTTTAGATAGCCAAAACTATTCAACTCTTTCACCTACTAACAAATCCACTAGCTCAAAACAATTCCCTGGCTATCCGATAAATCGCATCAGACTTGCCCATGCTGTAGAAGTGCAATACCGGGGCTCCTTTTTCTACTAGTTCTTTGCATTGCTGGATACCCCATTCTATTCCCAGTTCGGCTACTTCTTTATTGTCCTTGCATTTGGTCACATCCTTTTCGAGTTCTGTCGGTACATCAATTTTGAAGAATTTAGGGAGGGTTGTGAGTTGACTCTTTGTGGCAAATGGCTTTAATCCTGGAATGATTGGGATCTTAATTCCGATAGATCGGCACAAATCAACAAACTCGAAATACTTCTCATTGTCAAAAAACATCTGGGTTACAATGTACTCGGCACCCAGATCCACTTTCTTCTTCAACCATTGTAAATCAAATTCCATATTGGGTGCTTCAAAATGTTTTTCTGGATATCCGGCCACACCCACACAGAAATTAGTTGGAATTGCATTTTGAAGCTCTTCGTCCAAGTACTCGCCCTTATTCATATTAGCGAGGTGGTTTACCAAATCAGACGCATATTCATGACCGTCCTTTTCTGGTACGAACTGAGGCTCAGATTTTATTCCATCTCCACGCAAGGCTAGAACATTGTCAATCCCTAGAAAATTAAGATCAATCAGTGCATTTTCAGTTTCTTCGATGGAAAATCCACCGCAGATAATGTGCGGTACAGCATCCACTTTATAGTGGTTTTGGATAGCTGCGCAAATCCCGACTGTCCCAGGGCGTTTTTTGATGCTCCTCTTCTCCAGCAGGCCATTCGCATGTTCCTTGTACACGTACTCCTCCCTATGATAAGTCACATCGATAAATGGAGGTTTGAACTCCATCAATGGATCGATCTGATCGAATAGATTCTGAATTGAATCACCTTTTTTCGGTGGAATAATTTCCAATGAGAAAAGGGTTGAGCTGGCGTTTGAAAGATGTTCTGTTATTTTCATTAAAACGTGTTAAAGTTGTAAGGTTTGAATGTGTTTAAGATTCAATGTATTTAAAGTTTCAAAGTTTTGTATTGAGGTACTTGATGAAGCCTAACGTTTGATGCTTTGCTTTCTTGAGCACTTCAATAGTCTTCTCTTTTTGATCTTCATTGATGTAACCAATTTCGGAGTATAGCAAAACCATACTGTGAACTTCATCAATTGAAGCTGTTGAAATATTCAAAAATCGGATGCATTCTTTGTTAGAGAATCTACCAAACCCTTCTGCTATATTATTCATTGACGAAAGGGATGCTCTTTTTAACTGATCCTTTGCAGTAAATTCAGTCTTGAGCTTAGGGTTATCACAAATTGTATAAATCAGGAAAGTCAGCTCTTTGGCTGATTTCCAACAATCCAATTCTTCAAACGATTCAATTTTAGCCATTCCTTATTACACTTTTAAATCCAACCAGTGCATTTTATCCCCCGATTATTGCATCCAATGAAGAACTATTTTTTCCAAATTCATACCTAGTGAGCTTGCTCCGAGGTACTTGATTGCATATGTATTTTAACCTTAACACCTCTTCAACATTCCAACTCTAACACCTTCAGTAATTTAAATTCGGAGCAAGCCATTTTTCAACTTCTTCTAACGTCATATTCTTTCGTTGAGCATAATCCTCCACTTGATCCTTACCTATTTTCCCGAGCCCAAAATATTTTGATTCTGGATGAGATAAATAGAAACCACTCACAGAAGCTGCCGGATGCATCGCATATGTTTCAGTAAGCTTGATGCTTGTGTTTTTTTTAGCTTCAAGCAATTCAAACAGGAGTCCCTTTTCCGTATGGTCCGGACATGCAGGATATCCTGGTGCTGGTCTAATCCCTCGGTATCTTTCTTTGATTAAATCATCATTTCTCAGCTTTTCTGATTGGTCATATCCCCATAATTCTTTTCGAACTTTCTGATGCATCAATTCAGCAAATGCCTCTGCTAGTCGATCTGCTAGTGATTTAACCATAATTTCCTTGTAGTCATCATGATCATCTTTATACTTCTCAACTAGAATTTCCATCCCTTTTCCGGCTGTAACGGCAAAAGTTCCTAAATAATCAGTGGCATTTGGATTAAGAAAATCAGCCAGTGAGATATTTGGTAAGACACCCGCTTTTTTTCCTTGCTGTCTTAAAAAATGAAACTGGGCTAGTTCTTTTCCATCCCCTGAAAACACCTTCACATCATCTCCATTAGCCTTGGCTGCAAAGAGCCCCACTACGGCATTCGCTTGTATGGATTTGTTATTGATAATTTCATCCAGCATGGATTGAGCATCATGGAACAATTTCTTAGCCTCCTCTCCCACTGTTTCATTTTCTAAAATCCCAGGATACTTTCCTTTTAACATCCAAGTAGAGAAGAAGGGTGTCCAGTCAATGAACTCTCGAATTTCGGTAAGGTTATAATTTTCGAATACAGTGACCCCTAGTTTCCTGGGCTTGATGGATTTATGAACGGACCAATCGATTTCGAATGGATTTTGTTTTGCGGCTTCATATGAAATATAATTTTTAGCCTCAGTTTTCAAAGCATGAGAATGGGCCAAAGCCTTGTATTCATCCTTAACTTGAAGTGTAAAATCTTGTGATTTGCTACTCAATAAATTTGTGGACACACCTACACTTTTAGAAGCATCCAAAACATGGATCACTGCATGATCGTACTTAGTGGCTATTTTCACAGCTGTATGAATTCGAGAGGTGGTGGCACCACCGATAAGCAATGGAATATCCAAATCCTGACGGGTCATTTCTTCTGCCACATTCACCATTTCATCAAGCGATGGAGTTATCAAACCACTTAAACCAATGATATCAGCATCAATCTCCTTTGCAACTTCGATGATTTTTTCAGCAGGAACCATTACTCCCAAATCCACAATATCAAAATTATTGCAGGCCATTACCACTCCGACAATGTTCTTACCAATATCATGAACATCACCCTTAACCGTGGCTAACAATATTTTCCCTTTCTTACTCCCTGCGGCTTTCTCCTCTTCCAAGTAAGGTGTGAGATATGCCACCGATTTCTTCATTACTCGAGCACTCTTAACCACTTGTGGCAGAAACATCTTCCCGCTTCCAAATAAGTCACCCACCACGTTCATTCCATCCATCAAGGGTTTTTCGATCACCTTGAGAGGGCTCGCATATGTCAAACGTGCTTCCTCTATATCCTCATCAATGAAGTCAACTATGCCTTTGACCAAAGCATGTGAGAGCCGTTCTTCTACCGATGCATTTCTCCATGCTAAATCCTCCTTCTTCTCAATTCCTTTGCCTTTAACTCCGTCGGCAAATTGGAGCAATCGTTCAGTTGCATCCTCTCTTCTATTCAGTAATACATCTTCAACTCGTTGGAGTAAATCTTTGGGGATTTCATCGTATACCTCAATCATACCTGCATTCACAATGCCCATGTCCATTCCTGATTTGATTGCGTGATATAAAAAAGCTGAATGCATAGCTTCGCGCACGACATTGTTGCCTCTGAACGAGAATGAAACATTACTCACTCCTCCGCTCACTTTGGTACCCTGCAAATTCTCCTTGATCCATTTCGTGCCATTAAAAAAATCAAGGGCGTTGTTATTATGCTCCTCAATACCCGTAGCAACAGGGAAAATATTCGGATCGAAAATGATGTCCTCGGGAGGAAAGCCTACCTTGTCAACCAAAATATTATAACTCCTCCTACAAATTTCGACTCGCCGATCATAGCTATCTGCTTGGCCATTCTCATCAAATGCCATGACGATGACTGCTGCTCCGTAGCGCTTGACCTTACTGGCTTGCTCAATGAAAATTTCTTTACCCTCCTTGAGGCTAATCGAATTGACCACTCCCTTTCCTTGAATGCACTGAAGCCCCGCTTCTATTATCTCCCACTTTGATGAGTCGATCATAATCGGGATTCTAGCAATCTCAGGTTCGGAAGCAATGAGGTGTAAAAATTTGACCATTGCAGCCTTTCCATCCAACATTCCTTCGTCCATGTTTATGTCAAGAATCTGTGCTCCACCTCGTACCTGGTCCAATGCTACTTCCAGTGCTTCATCATACTTTTCTTCAAGAATTAATCGTGCAAACCGCTTAGATCCTGTCACATTCGTTCGCTCTCCTACATTTACAAAGTTGGACTCGGGTGTGATTATGAGGGGCTCTAAGCCGGAGAGGATTAGAGGTTTTGGATTTTGGGTATTGGGTTTTAGATTGATCACTTTTTAGAAATTCGATTTTTGATTGATGTGATCAATGCGTTTAACTTCTTTTGAAGTGTATTTAACTTTTGATAAAACGCACCAAAATCATGTTTTGCAAATTCTAATCTCTCAACAGCCATCACCTGAGTCTCTAGCTCAAAAGCTGAACCCATCGCAATTTCTAAGAAACGCTTGAAGTCTTTATCGCTCGAGCGACTGCATCCTTCAGCGATATTCGATGGTATAGATACTGAAGCTCTTCGGATTTGATCCCTTAAACCGTATTTCTCCTCTTTTGGTAGTGCTTTCGAAATCATGTATACCTCGATCATCACGTCAAACCCAATCTTCCAAACTTCTAAATCCTTAAACTTTCTCATATTTCCATTATATACAACCAATTCTTAAACCCCAACACACAATACCTTTCTAGGTTGATAACTTTTTGCAAGATCCGCTATTGCCAAAATATGTTCTGGCGTAGTTCCACAACATCCACCAACAATATTCACCAATCCATCGTCTAAAAACTCCTTGATTTGGTTTGTCATAAGTTCAGGTGTCTCATCATATTCGCCGAATTCATTTGGTAATCCTGCATTTGGATGAGCGCTAACTAAGAAATCTGAATTATCAGAAAGCATTTTCAAATATGGTCGCAACTGCTCCGCACCTAAAGCACAATTCAAACCGACACTGAGTAAGTCCATATGGGAAATGGAGATCAGAAAGGCTTCCGTAGTTTGTCCTGAGAGTGTTCTCCCTGATGCATCTGTGATCGTTCCAGATACCATGATTGGTATGTCGATGTTCCGTTCGATTTTTATTTCATCAATGGCGAAAAGCGCTGCTTTAGCATTGAGCGTATCGAAAACTGTTTCCACCATCAGAAGATCAACACCACCATCTATCAGCGCCTCTGCCTGCTGCTTGTAAGCTATTCGCAACTCATCGAATGTAATGGCACGGAATCCGGGATCATTCACATCAGGAGAAAGTGAGGCCGTTCGATTGGTTGGCCCCATCGATCCCAAAACAAATCGTGGCTTGTTCGTTTCTGTAGAAGTAAATTCATCTGCAACCTCTTTAGCTATTCTGGCAGATTGATAATTGATCTCATATACCCATTCTTCTAAGCCATAATCAGCCTGCGCAATGGTAGTTCCAGAAAAAGTATTTGTCTCGGCAATGTCCGCACCTGCATTAAAATATTCCCGATGGATGTCCTTGATAATGTCAGGGCGGGTGATAGAAAGAAGGTCGTTATTTCCTTTTAGAGATTTAGGATGATCCTTTAGCTTGTCATTTCTGAAATCCATTTCTTCTAGCTTATGACGCTGAATCATTGTACCCATTGCTCCATCCAAAATGAGGATTCTTTCTCTTAAAATTTCTTTGATGCTTTTCATTCTCCAGTTAATGTACTTACCAGAGAAAGTTTCCGAATGGAATGTCTCATCTTTTCTCGTTCCAACACTTCGGAGGAGAAGGGAAGTAGCACCGAATACCCAATGGCTAGGTTGCTAAGACGTCAACGGGCCCAATCCCTCAGTCTTTCTTGATAAGCGGTCAAAGATAAGTGGAATTGTCCAGATGTGAACGATTGGATGGGTGATATTTTTAGTAGAAATCCTCAATTATCCAAAGTTGAAAGAATTTCCGGAGCGGTATTATTGAGGATGCTTTTGGCCGCAAGAGCCTATTCTTTTTCCAAGATTATTCCCATCTTCTCCATTAGCTTACTAGCATTGAAGCTGCGACAAGGCCCATCAGAAAGCTTATAATCAAAGAGAATTTCATCTCCCTCTATGGTACTATTAAAACTGTAATTCCTGATTAAACTAGCTTCGTTCTCCAAAGAAGACAATGTAAGATCGTGCGTAGAAATCAAACCAAAAGTATTCTTTTCATTTAACTGCCTGATCAAAGAAATAGAACCTTTATGCCGGTCTTCCGAATTGGTTCCTTTGAGGATTTCGTCTAGTAAATATAGTGTCGGTTCCTTTTCATCGATGCTGTCCAGAAGGGACTTGATTCTCGACAATTCTGCATAGAAAGAACTTACACTTTCTTCCAAATTATCAGTTGTGCGCATCCCTGTAAATAGTCTTGTAAGAGAGAACGAAAATGATTTGGCACAAACGGGTAAGCCCATTTGAGCCATGGTTAAATTCAGTCCAACTGTTCTCAGAAATGTACTCTTCCCAGACATATTCGATCCTGTAATAAGTCCAACAAAACCCCTCGTACCAAATTCAAATGAATTGGCGACTCGAATTGCATTTGGAATCAACGGATGGCCAAGCTCTTCACTTTTTAATATAAAATCCTCTTCAAGAATTTTAGGATAACAATAATCAGGATTGGCATAAGCATATGATGCCATATCACTGAGCATATCAAATTCATGAACAGACGCAAACCAATTTTTAGCCGCCTCCCTATTTTTCCTTTTCCAATTTTCCCCTTGCCTTAGCCAAAACAAGTCAAGAACAAATAAGACATTTAACGGGAAGTATAACATGTTGGCTCTGTTCTGAAGTTGATCCAAAATGGTGCTCAATTTACTTACCGATTTGGAAGCTAATATATTATTCGAAAGAAGACGATTTTTCAGCTCTACTAACCTTGTACTTTCGAACTTATTGCTCTCTATGGATGCAAATAGTCGAGCATACATCTTTAAAGACTTAGTGGCTTTATCGAAATCCTTGGTCAATTTCATCAAAGGACTAAAAGTGACTTTTAAAATGTAGGCATTTAGTAGAATCGGAATAAAAATGATTTGATACCTCAAACCAAAAAAAGATATGCCAATCAGTAAAACGAGCGATAGCAGGGGCATTACCCAATTAATAACGATCCAAAAAGGTTTTTCCACAAAGTCATTTCTATCCGACATCCACTTTTCAAAACTGCGGAGTTGGTCTTCAGTCTGCGTATGCTCAGCGTACATTCCATAGGCCGTAAACTGCTGCCTCCACTCGATTTTGCCTGATAATTCCTTTATTGCTTCTTGTCTGTCAAGAATGGTCTTCTGATCAGCCGGTTTCAACATCCACTTTGCCGAGAGTTTTTGAGTAAGCAACAACCGACTCCTTGTGATTAATTGGAACAATGAATTGGAACCAAATATGTCCAAGTCAGGTGCGAATGGATGATCCTTATCAAAATAGCTATCTCCCTGATTTAATCCAGTAAAATCACCCTTAGTCCTTCGGAGCTCTTCTGAATTAAAATCCCTTTTGAAAAATGATAATTTACTTTTGAATTTCACATTATTGTGAACTCTGATAAGCCAACCGAATACAACAAGAAATACCGTAAGCGTTAGAGCGAAGAGAGCCCCTGATCTGTCATTTGCAGTGTACACAAGTAAAATGATACATATGGTAAATAGAGAGAAGCGTAGAATTGAAAGTTGCTTGTCCTTTTTATCTAACAGTTCAAACTTGTCCTGATATTGTCTGATGTTTTCCTTAAAAACGTGCTTTGGTTCTGTCAAAATTTACAATCTAATTTCTTTGCAAATAGACGTTAATTGAATCTAAAGCCAAAACCATCTCATTATATCGGGCTTTTTTTAAGCTACGAGATTTTGCTTCAGCGTATCAAGAGATACTGAATGATGGGAAGTGTTGAAAATCGCTTGCCCATTTTCAATGATAATAATTTGAGGAGACTGATGAATAATTCCAAATCGATGAGCAATTTCATTCGAAATATCTCTATATGCTAGCAAGTCTAAGTAATAAAGAACCGCTTTATTAGAATCAAGATCATAACCATCCTCTAGCCTATATTTTGCGCGTTCGCTCACCCCACAAATCACACTATGCTTGAAAATGATAACGGATCTATTATGTGATTCATGTTCAGCTTGATCCAGATCATCAATTGACGTTATTTCTTGCCAATCTTCTCGTACTGAACCTCCCCCCATTAATCTTGATAAAAAACTCATCTATTTGTCTTTAGAAGCGCAAAGATCAATCGGACATTTCGTCTCTCAAAGAGTTTTTACTACAAATGTTCTTCATGTCGGACAGACGTCCCAATGCAGTTTTAAATCAAGCCTCCCAAGGTTTTTTAATACCGAAATGTTTATGAATTAACTTAAGAAGGAATGTTGTGAATCCTTCTCTTCTAGAATTATTTTTCACCTGCTTCATGATCGTGTAATTGCTTTTATTAATAACCAACGAAAGAAGCTAGTCCCTTATTTTACTTTTCGTTCCCAGTCGTATGAGCGACGTTCAAGATCCATTCTATTCAAAATGTCTTTGTCAGAGAAGAGTTCAGAAGCTGGTGGTCTGGAAGTAAAATGCCATTCACCACAATCCTGACATTCATATACATTCTGAGGTCCTGATCCTTTTCTGTGATTACTTCTAATATGATTTTGGATTAGTGCTTCTTCCGCTAATTCCTTTGATTCAAATGACGTTTTGCCAGAAGAGCATCTCATCTCATGAGCCAATCTCTGAGTTTGCCCTTGACGGTTACGAAAATCAGAACAAACACTAAGAATAGTCCGATTATGGTAAAAAGGTCGTCCGAAATATTTTCGTGAGGATTATCAACATCAGGTTGCTGAGTCTCTGTTTGCTGTAGGCTGGTCATGATGCAATTTTAGCGATTATTTTTAAAAATAATCGGCTTAATCAAATTTGCTTTTATGACTTCCGGTCTAATCTTCAATTATCAAATTTGAATTTCAAGTATT
>JAAEPI010000261.1 GCA_024232835.1 Cytophagales bacterium | reverse complement strand
TAATTTATTAATTAGTACTTGAAATTCTTCGGTTTCCTTCATCTCGAAAAACGCGCTCTCTTTGATTAGGGTATCTTTATTTTTAAACCCCAGTTCCAGCATTTTTTCCAAATAGCTCATACTCTTCTTTGAATCATGTTGAAGTGCATAGATTTTCGCAAACCACCAATTGCTATAGATGCTCGACCCTGCGATCATTTCAAACACTTCCATATAGAGCAGAGCTTCATTCAATTGCCCAGGCATTGTGACCATCCTCATAGTAGTTTCAATAGATTTAGCTCTTAGGAAATCTAAAATTCTAATGTACATCAATCGAGTCGCCAATTTCTTGGATCTCTCTTTCAATTTTCCGTAACCATTTATTTCCCAATTCATCCAATTCATAATAGATGAATTTCTTTTGCCTCCTGCGTACATTATTGACATAGAGTCTTCCAATGTTTTGCGCAGCTTTAGCTCCATATCCAAAACTCGTTTCTCTTCCCTTAGCAATTTCTTTTGCTCTTTGTTCCAAGATTCTATAAAATGATTAGAAGAATTGAATCGCTCCAAGAGGTGCCGCTTGTCTACCCTAGATACCGTATCATTTAGGTATAAATTTTGAGCTATCCAATTCTCTGAAACTATCTGTTCTTGGTTACTTATCACTAACATCCATTTTAAGGCCAATCGAAAATCTGCAGCAGAGGCCCATCTATGATTATAGCTACTTACAATGAGAATATTCTGATTACCTAACTCATCGAGATCCTTCGAAAACATCTTATGCTCCTGATAATTCATATCACGATTTCCCACCAATCCTGCATACAGAAAGTTTTGCTTTTCTCTAACTTGATAATTTATCAATGATGGCTGAGTAGCACCAACACCTATTACACCTCGAATTTTTTTGGTAATAACGGCAATGGAAAGCGCCAAGCGGGATCCCCCAGAAAACCCACTTGTAAAAAGGTTATTTTTATCAATTGAAAATTTGGATTGAGTATCTAAAAATATTGCATCAGCTGCATTGAAGCTAACATCCCAGGAACCATTTTTTGAGTTGTTTGAACAAACCATTATAAAACCTAGCTCCTCAGCAATTTCATGATACTTCTTTATTGGTAGACGCCCTCTGGCTGCTGGTTCAAAAAAATAAATTATTGGCCAGGATCGATCCTTAGAATAATTAGATGGTAAGTAAAGTGCATAAGATTGAGAAGTATTATCACTGCATTTAACAGTATCGATAACAACACCATTTTGGAATTGGCCGACTGCTATTTTGGATAGTAGAAGAAGATAACTTAGTACGACAATTCGCATAATCCATTTAACAACAAACCTAAAGATATCCCTCAACCTTTTATCATGAAAATCATACCCGATACAGCAGGGTATGGGAAAATTTCTTCAATTCTTGTTGGATTTATCCACCCTTGGGAAAAATTTACACCAAAACTAGATTCAAACTAAACCACTTTTAATCAAAATCGATTGAACGAAATTATCCTTTGGAAAGTAAATAGATACGCAGAATTTGATGAGGATACGATCTCACTACTAAACGCAACTAATAGAGATGACGAGGACGATGATTCAGAAAACAAAACTTGTGATACCCTTGAAATACCTTTCTCCATCTCAGATAGAATTCTTTTCATGGCAGACAGACGAGTAAACAAGAACCACAAACTCAAAAATTACTGGCAGCTTTTACTATTTAACTAGTCAACTAATTCACTAGTCAACCAACTCTAACTAAATTCGCGAATTCAATTATCTATTTACAAAACAATTCGAATCGATGACAACCGCTGCATTGAAAGACTTGAGGGCTCGCGTTATTGCCCTGGGGAGGTATCTTTGACTACTCTACTAAGAAAAAAGATTTAGAAGATTTAGAACTTATCACGACTCAACCCGACTTCTGGACTGATCCGGGATCTGCTGAAAAAACGATGAGAGAAATCCGTGCAAAAAAAGCATGGACTGGCAACTATGAAGAGGTAGAAGAGGCGCTTGGAGATGTAGAAACTCTCGATGAATTTCAGCAGGAAGGCGAATCAACTGAAGAGGAAGTTGAAGAAGCTTATCAGGTCGCTTTGAAAAAAGTCGATAAGCTTGAGTTTAAAAAAATGCTCAGCTCAGAGGAAGACCAGCTTCCTGCCATGCTACAAATCACACCAGGTGCTGGTGGCACTGAGAGCAATGACTGGGCAGGCATTCTCATGCGTATGTACCTCATGTGGGGAGAGTCTAATACCTATAAGGTAAGGGAGGTGGACTATCAGGCTGGAGATGTGGCTGGTGTGAAATCTGTCACTCTCGAATTTGACGGTCCATTTGCGTATGGAAATCTGAAATCTGAAATAGGCGTGCACCGCTTGGTTAGGATCTCGCCCTTCGATTCAGGAGGCCGAAGGCATACTTCTTTCGCATCAGTGTACGTCTATCCTGTAGCTGATGATTCTATCGAAATAGACATCAATCCTGCCGATGTAGAACTGCATACTTCTCGCTCAGGCGGAGCAGGTGGGCAGAATGTGAACAAAGTAGAAACTAAGGTTCAGCTAACACACAAGCCCACAGGAATTGTGGTAGTTTGTCAAATCGAGCGTTCGCAATTGGCCAACCGAGAGCATGCTATGAAGATGCTCAAGTCTCAGCTTTACCAAAGAGAACTTGAGAAAAGAAATGCTGAACGTGACAAAGTGGAGGCCGGAAAGCTCAAAATTGACTTTGGCTCTCAGATAAGAAATTATGTGCTCCATCCCTACAAACTGATAAAAGACAACAGAACAGGGATCGAGCGAACAGACGTTCAAAATGTGCTCGATGGTGACCTTCAAGATTTCATTAAGGCCTACTTACTATTTGGAGAAGATACCAAATGAGGGTCTATAATTTAAATTTCTGGCTTCTTTGCTTTAGCTCATTTCTGTTCTTCGGTTCATTCAACATGATCATTCCTGAATTGCCCGATTTCATGCGAAGCATCGGAGGGGAGAAGTATATCGGCTTCCATATTGCTCTTTTCACATTGACGGCCGGGCTCTCACGACCCTTTAGCGGAAAACTCACAGATCGTTGGGGTCGGGTGCCAGTGATGGTCATTGGTGCGGTGGTTACTGGGGTTGTGTCACTTTTTTATCCATTCGCACTAAATATTTATGGGTTTATGTTTCTGCGCTTGCTGCATGGATTTTCAACTGGGTTCAAGCCGACAGGTACGGCTGCCTACGTAGCAGATGTAGTTCCAGCAAACAGGCGAGGAGAAGCCATGGGTATTGTGAGCTTTTTTGGAATGGTGGGCATGGGTATAGGTAACTTCATCAGCTCCAAAATTGTTATGGCCTATTCCATTGATGCCCTTTTTTATACTAGTTCAGCGGTGGCCGTTTTTTCAATAATTATCTTGTTGAGATTAAAGGAAACCTTAGAAGAACGTGAAAAATTTAGTGCCGATCTTTTAAAAATTAACGCCTCTGATCTCTACGAACCAACCGCCATTCGGCCTTCCATAGTCATGATGCTCAATACGTTTTGTTTTGGAGTTGTGATCTCTTTGTTCCCCGATTTCGGAATGTATCATGGCATAGCTCCGGAGGACAAGGGTTTGTATTTTGTTTTTTTCACGGGTGCTTCCTTAGTGGCAAGAATTGTTGGTGGAAAGCTATCCGATATGTTTGGGCGAGTGCCGGTTGTTAGAATAAGCACGCTCGTTGTAGCTGCCGGTTCTTTGACAACAGGATTCTCATATGATGCTACTTCTTTTTTTATGGGTGGTCTTATTTTCGGTACAGGATATGGACTTACCTCACCCGCCCTTTTTGCCTGGGTAGCCGACTTAGCCCCAAAGAAAAGTATTGGCAAAGGCATGTCCACGCTGTTCATTTCCTTAGAAGTCGGCATTGGAATGGGTGCACTAATGGCAGGGATTTTTTATCAAAGTGACCCCACACGGTTCCCATGGATATTTGGAGGTGCTGCATTTTTGTCATTTCTTGCTTTTCTTTACTTGGTCATATATAAGCCAAAACCTACTAATCTCAGACCTCAATGAAAAACATTCCATTAATTCTCTACATCGTCATTGGAACAGCCAATGTACTTGGACATTTCTTGGATCAGCCTGACATGATCATATATTCAAAACCCATGCTGATGCCGGCACTGATATTTTTTATTTATCATCAATCCAGAGGGTATGTCACCAAGCGTACTATGCTAGTGGTATTGGCCTTAATATTCTCTTGGCTCGGTGATCTGGCTTTGATGAAAGATGGAGAGGATTTGTACTTCCTGCTTGGACTCGGTGCTTTCTTGTTTGCGCAACTCACTTATACCTACGTTTATTACAAGTCCACTTTTCAGAAGCCGATATTTCAATTAATGCCCCTTTTGCCCATTCTGACTTTCACAATATTTCTTTTGACATTCGTGCTTCGAAACGCTCCTACTGATATGCAAATTCCAATAGTAATCTATGCCATTTGCATAACTGCTATGGCATGTATGGCAAGGCTCAGAATGGGACTCACTTCTAATTTTAGTTTTCAATGGGTGATGTTGGGGAGTTTACTGTTTGTGATATCAGATTCCGCAATAGCCATTGATAAATTCTACCGGCCAATTCCTTATGACGAAGTAGTAATCATGAGTACCTATATTGCTGCACAAGTGATAATTGTGATAGGAATATCCAAGCACCCCGATTAGTGTCCAGAGTTCAATGGCTACAAACAGCCGCGTTGGCGATTCTTTTAGTCGGTCTGTTCTCAAAGGTAGGAACGGTTGAGCTTCATGCGGAAGAACCTCGCCGAGCCATTGTTTCTATGGAAATGGAAATGTCTGGCGACTACATCGTTCCAACTATACATGGAGAGAATTACTACAATAAGCCCCCGTTTTACAATTGGGTATTAATCGGTTCGGCCAAGATCATGGGCGGGTTTTCAGAGTGGTCCATGAGGCTTCCTGGTATTATCTCTTTTGTCTTGTTAGCCTTTTGCGTTTACAAAGCCACAAAAAAATACATCAATAAGGAGGTCGCGCTATTGGCCGGATTCGGGTTCCTAACCAATCCGGATATTCTCTTCTATGCCACGAATGTCTCCGGCGAGATTGATCTGTTTTTTTCTTTGCTCGTCTTTCTACAAGTCTTTTCGTTTTTCCATTATCTGGAAAAGGGAGAAACGCTAAAAGCATTTGTATTCACGTATTTACTCGCGGCAATTGGTTTGCTAACTAAAGGACTGCCTGCCTTAGCATTTCAGGGTTTGACAATCCTCAGCTGGCTAATTATAACTGGGCAGTGGAAGAAATTATTTTCATGGAAGCACGCAATAGGAGTCATTGCCTTTTTACTACCCATAGGTACCTATCTGTATGCCTACTCAGAACGTGACGAACTAGCTCCGTTTCTCATCAACCTGTTCATGGAGTCTTCTCAACGAACACCCCTGGAGCGATCAATTGGCAGAACCCTCTCTGGATTAGGTGAATTTCCTCTTAACTTACTCGTCCTCCTCATCCCTTTCTCTTTTTTATTCATCCCACTTTCGCGAAAGGCAGCCAACATCAAAAGAACTTTAAGAGAGAATCGATTCCTGTTGTTCAGTTTAGTATTTATTGCCTTGAATATCTGGATTTATTGGATTTCTGCAGGCACTCAAAAAAGGTACTTGTACCCCTTTTTTCCATTCATTTATGTGCTACTGGCTTATGGCTATCATCAATTATTTCAGCTGCCACGTTTCAAAAAATGGAGCGATGGAATGGTTGCCTTTTTTATTCTGGGGTTTATCTCCATTTCGAGCTATTTGCCCTTCCATTCAGATTTTCAATTTATTCGCTATCTCGTGTCCGTCGCGATTTTGATGGCTCTTATAGGAATTGTTGTTGGTTGGCTTTATTTCAAAACGGAAAACAGAATCTGGCTACTCTTTATCGTTTTAGGGCTTCTAAGATTGGAGTACAATTTATTCGCAAAACCTGAAATTGTAGCGAATTCCCCAGTTAGGGTTTATCGTGAAAGTATGCAAGAAATAACCCGACAGATCAATGAGCCTATTACCTTACTAGGTGAGCGCACAATGGATATTAATAGAGCCTTTGGGGTTGTGGATACTATTTATGCTCATCATCATATGCCGTATGCGATTCCTTTTTACTACACTCTTTATACTGACAGAGTCCTGCGAATTCAAGAATATGCAACTGCTAACAAAACATTTATAGCCAGAGAGCTTGTTCCTCCCAATCGACCAATCGACACCTTATATCAGTTTAAAAGAAAAGGACATGAACCGTGGGTGGTATTTAGATTGAATGATTAATTCAGTGTCTCTTTTAGCCGATCTAGCTCCTTCTTGCTATTTCCAATAAAAATCAGATCATCGACGATAAATACTGGTCGTTTCAAGAATGTATATTCCTCTTGAATTAGCCTCCGATAGTCATGTTCCAACAGCTCCTGACCTGCCAAACCTCTTGATCGAAATTTCATCGCTTTTGTAGAAAAAAGAGATTCATACGACCCACTGAGTTCTTCCATCTGATCTATTTGCTCTAAACTCATGGCCTCAGATTTGATGTCCTGCTTTTCAAAATCCTTTAGTAAATCACCCAATTCATTCATGATTCTATCACAGGTGGTGCAGGTTGAGAGGTAATAGAGTTTCTTCATAAGGCTAAGATAAACTTCTCACGGTAACCCAATCAACGGCCAATCGTACTTTTCGATTGTTTGCTCACTATTGTCTGTCCCATTCTTGCCTTGAATGGTGGAAACCTGATAATAATTTAATTCCCCTGAGGGTAGAGGAGCCATCAACTCAATTAACTGATCCTGACCAGCTTTGTTAGTAGCATCAATTTCAAGCCATTGTTTTTCTGTATCTCTTGTCAGCACTAATGGCATACGATGACTTCCCCGCTTAATGACTGCCGGATTGTTATGAATGGATTTCATGATGTCATTCGCCAAAGTGGTAACGATCGTGACGGTACTACGAGTGATATCTGAATCTCGATCAATCCAGATGTCCCAAAGCCCTGCCAGAGTCATGGATCCTTTGTCAGCCATACTGATGTGATACGGTACGCGTGTCTTGGTGTCTGCATGGTGGTGGTATTCATAGAAAGCATCTAACACTACCAAACAGCGCTGACTCTCAATTGGGCCTTTCCAGGTATTAAGCTCAAAAACCTTGTCATCTCGGGCATTTAGATTTCGTGATCTAATCTTATCGAGCCCCCACTCCATATTGGCAAAATGAGGGATCATTCCCCATGTAAACGGTTGAATTGTATCCCTACGGTCTTGAGCGTATTGCAAGAAAACATGTTTAGTTTGATTTTTGCTATAAAAGGTGAAGAGAAAATCCAGGGAAGAAATGTTTCCCATAATAGCGGCCTGGGAATCTAGTAAGGCCAATCAGGAGGAGTT
>JAAEPI010000260.1 GCA_024232835.1 Cytophagales bacterium | reverse complement strand
TAGCTGCATTTTTTGCACTTATACCTTTGTTTACCTTTTATCTTGCCGGATTTAATACCAGCACTGCTTGAACACTTAGGACAATTCATGGCGTTTTTCTGTAAAATAAGAAAACTATACTTAGTTGGCAATGCCAAAAAATCAATGTTAGGGTCATTATCTGAATTGCTGTTTTTGGTGACAATTAGTCTATCATCCAGCAGTTTGATTTTCTCCAAGGTATTTTGGTATCCCCTAATTTGTTGACTTAACAAAATGCCATAAACAAAAACTACATTTTCAAACAATGGATTTCGGGCAAAGTTCACATCTGAAGAGTTGAAGTCAGTAAAGCGTATATTTTCAAACAGAAATGGAGAAAGGTAGTTGTTAACATGATCACGTAATAGTCCTTCAAGTTTCAGGGTCATGTCAAAACTGTTATAAGTGCTAATTATTTGCTTTCTGAGTTCAACATCTTTTATAAATTTAAACTCTCCTGATGCGGTAACATTTTCCATCGTAGTTGTAGATGGACTAAAACTTACTTCACCAAGCATTTTCAAAGTGAGATTTCTAATTCTACTATCTGCATAGTTCTTTGATTGTAGAATTTGTTCTAAAGTGTCAATACTCTTTTTGTTTTCTTCGGCGAACCTCAAGGCAGCATCTAGCCTGACCTCATTGGCAACATTTTCATCGTAAAAACTTTCAATATAATTTCTCGCTTCGTCCTCTGCCTTAATTGATTCATTCCAGGCATTCAATTTAAAAGCAACACTGATTCCAATAATGACAATTAGGAGATCAATAATTTTTGATTTCCACTCGATAGTTAATTTCATCGTCGTTTTCTTTTACTGTTTGACCATTTACAAACGTATTCAATAAGCGCCATACTTTTCTCTCTGAAAGAGACCTGTTCCATCGAATGCGGAAACCTTTATCCAATTGCTAAAAAGTGTTTCACTCCATTTGTATGCGCCATTATGATCGCAATCAATTGGTTAATCATAGCATAGAGAGAAAAACGACCATCATAGAGTGCTATTGGTACTTTTCATGCCTCTCTTTTTCATTTTTCATCGTTTAAGTCTCAAATAGTCCCTAATTTTGTATTCGATGCGTGCGAAGGATAGAAGAATCGTGTTGCTCGTCCTGCTATTCGCAGGGTCGCTGGTAGCCTACCCCCAAATAAATTTCCCACAAAACCTACAAAAGTCAACTGCTTTTTGGGAGGAGGTGATCTCATTTCCCAATGCCGAACATCAGGAGACTTTAGCTTTTGAGTGGTCAGGTCTAAGTAATCACAAGCTTTCTAAATTCGATTTCGCCTCTTTAGAAAAAGTATTAGCCCTATCAAAACATCACATTTCAGAGCTAACTAAAGAAAAAAAGCAATTCTTGTTTAAGTATCAGCATCTGGCCATCTACCTCTCTGGTATGAATCCAAATGCTGTTTCGGACAATGATCGATCTGGAATTTGGATGCTAACTTATCCAGATGCAACTCGGTATGGCTTGATAGTAAACGACCTAATCGATGAGCGGCGTGATATCGCCAAAAGTACCGAAGCAGCAAGACTCCTTTTTAAAGATCTGAAAGGGAGGCATGGTTCGAATACTGAAGCGATGTTTGTTCTCGGAACAGCAGGATGGAAACGCTCAGAAGAGGTCATTATTGATGCAATAGAGGAAGACCTAACAGCTCTTAGGCTTATATCAAAAACTATACAAAGTGAAGGATCCTTGACCGCTAATTCACAATGGAAGCAGCAGGTATTTGATGGAGAGGTGAGTATTGATGTTCTTTCGAGAGAACTCGGACTAGATGACATTCACTTTCATCATATGAATCCATCTCTTGTAGGTAGAAACATACCCTCAGGGGCGAAAATTTTGGTTCCCAATGTTGTTGACGTGCCCAAGCTAGTGGCAGAGTCCAAGACACTGAGTGCCTTGCATAAGACAAAACAGGATAGCATCGTCAACCGCATTAAACAAAATATTCCTAGTCCTGAAACACACAAGGTGATAACTTATCGAGTGAAATCTGGGGATGTATTAGGAAAAATTGCCGAAAACTACGGTGTGCGTGTTTCCAAAGTAAAGAAGTGGAATAACCTCCGATCGGATAGAATCGACATCAACCAGAAGCTCACCATATATTATCCCAAGGGTAAGAAAATGCCGAAAAAGGCTGTGGCCAAAAAAATGATCAGACCCGAAGTGATACTTCTGGCAGAGGGAATTGATAAATTCACTATTTATGAAGTACAGCAAGGGGACACGCTATGGGCCATTTCAAAAAAATTCACGGGTGTTAAACCAGAAGATATTATGGCGTGGAATGAAATTGGAGCGACCCTTAGTATTGGTCAAAAACTAAAGATCAAAACGCTTAATTAATGCGCCCCTTTCATGTACTGCTTTTCCTGATATTGGTGTTGGCCTTAGCGATCGGCACATCGGCAGTTTGGCCTAAGGATGGACTTCCAATGACTCGTGAATGGTCCTTACAATTTGCAACTTTGGATGAGTTATATACAGATGAAGTCACGAACGAACTCAATTTGGATTCGCTCCTCGCATCTTATGAAATAGATTTCGATTCTACTGCTATAAAGGATAGTTTACGCATTGCTGAAATCGCCTATCGTCAGAAGATGATGCGTATTCAATACCCTGATACCTCTTTGGGTCTCTGGAGTTTCTTCAAAAAACTCAATGGGAGAAGACGGGGAGTGGGGAAAGTTCGGATTCTTCATTACGGAGATTCTCAAATAGAGGGAGATCGGATGACAAGTGTAATCAGGAATAAATTTCAAAAGGAGTTTGGGGGATCAGGCCCGGGATACATTGCCGCATCTCCACTTGTAAGTAGTTTCAGTGTGGACAACAAACGTTCAGGAAATTGGAATCGATATCCGGTGTTTGGAAAGCAAGACTCAACTTTGAATCACAACCATTTTGGGATGTATGGGGTATTTTCTCGATTCACTCCTTTTCCAGTGATGGATACGGTTTATCAGGATTCCATTCGGACTCAAATCACCCATGAAAATGGTGTGACCCGTGATACCGCTTTTATCCCTAATCCAATAGTTCAGAAGTTGCTACCTAATGATTCCTCTGTGAGTGCCTGGATAGAAATTTCACCATCCAAAATAGGCTACTATTCTTCGCGCCGTTACACACGTATGAGCATTCTTTTTAGAAATCCTGATGCACCATTTTCTATGACCGTCACACTTAGTGATAGCACCGAAGTGCAAAGAAATTATCCGGTCAACTCAGCCCCCCAGGAATACAAGCAGTCGTTTGTCAAATCTCCAGAGAGCATTCGACTAGAGTTTGAATCGATTTCCAGCCCTGATATCTATGGCATTCGACTAGAAAATGATTTCGGAATTGTGATGGACAATATCCCCATGCGAGGGAGTTCTGGAACTTATTTCGGTAAGATCAATCATACTGAGATGGCTACACAATTTGCGAATACAAATGCCGATTTGATTGTTCTGCAGTTTGGCGGCAACACCGTGCCCTATATGACGGATGAAGAGCGAGTGGAGCGATATGGTAAATGGTTTGCGTCCCAAATTCGGTACCTGAAACGGATGAACCCAAATACAGACTTTGTTTTGATTGGGCCATCGGACATGTCAACTAAGGATGGGGTTAACTATGTGACATACCCACTTTTACCAACTATACGAGATGTCCTTCGCACAGCGGCTTTGGACAATGGGTGTGGCTTTTGGGATATGTTTGAAGTAATGGGCGGCAAGAATTCTATGCCTTCCTGGGTAGCTGCTGATCCACCGCTTGCGGCTCCTGATTATGTGCATTTTAGTCGACAGGGGTCACGGAAGATTGCTGAATTATTTTTCGACGCTTTAATGAAGGATTATGAGGATTGGAAGAGTAGATAGTCAAAAGTCATCAGTAGAAAGATCACGGTGTGATAGTCGACAGTTGACAATTAGAGGTGGTCAGAGGCCATTGGCCAGTCAACAGTCAACA
The DNA here is from genome assembly GCA_024232835.1 of Cytophagales bacterium. Classification (GTDB taxonomy): domain Bacteria; phylum Bacteroidota; class Bacteroidia; order Cytophagales; family Cyclobacteriaceae; genus JAAEPI01. The sequence goes on along the minus strand of JAAEPI010000260.1, from coordinate 2,059 downwards.
ATCAATAGTAGACCAGTTGGCCACTTTCTATTTGCTACTAAAAAATTTTTGACCAGAATATGCAAACTCAAAATTGTCTACTCTCTCATGTGGATTCTTTTCCTTCTCGGGGTTGCCATTCCATCTTTCAGTCAAGACCACCTTCAAGAAAAGTATCCATTTCTCAAGACAGAAGTTAACCGACTCAATTTTTACGGAGACTCGACTCAGTTTATTTCAGTTTTTGAAAAGCTCGATAAAATTCTCCTAGATGGAGATGGTCAGGTGAATGTGCTGCATATGGGAGGCTCACATGTGCAGGGCGGATCCCTTAGTCATTCCATGAGGAAACACATGCAGTCGCTTGCTCCAGGGCTGAAAGGTCAGCGTGGCTTGATTTTCCCTTTTGCTTTGGCTCATACAAATAACCCATGGAATTACAGAGTTAAAATGAGTGGTGAGTGGACTGGTGCCAGAGTGAGCGTGAAGGATCAATTTAGTCATTGGGGAATTAGTGGAGTAACCGCCACAACGACTGACTCATCCGCCACAACCAAAATTTACGCTCGTGAAGAGGCGGATGGTTTTGCCTTTACTTCTGCACGAATATTTTATCACATGGATTCTATTTCTTTCCAACCTTTCATTGTTGATCAGTATATTGAGTCATCACGAGTTGATTCTGTCGCTCAGTTTATCGAGGTGACTTTTTCACAACCAAAAGACACGCTGCAATTTGGAATGATCAAGAAGGATTCTATCGAGTCTAGATTTATTCTTCAAGGCATTCAGCTATTGTCTGATGGGCCAGCCATAGTCTACAATCCAATTGGAGTGAATGGCGCCAACACTTCCAATTATTTTAGAAGCGAAATGCTTGATACTCAGATGAAAATGATTGCTCCAGATTTGGTCATTTTTGGGATTGGAATCAATGATGCGAACACGTACGCTCGACTTTTCAAACAGCAGAAATATGAAGATAATTACGATCGAATCATTGCCCTGCTGAAAGAAGCAAACCCTGACGTGTCAATCATTTTTATGACCAATAACGACAGCTATTTTTACAAGCGTTACCCTAATCCCAATGTTTACAAGGTGCGTGATGCAATGATTAATTTATCCAAAAAACACAATGCGGTGGTTTGGGATATGTTCGAAATTATGGGCGGATTTGACTCGATCAGAATCTGGGAAGCATATAATCTGGCCAGCACCGATCGTATACATTTTACTCGTGAAGGATACGAACTTCAAGCTGAGTTATTATTTTCTGCTATCAAAGCAGCCTTTGGTGATTATCTTTCCGCCCGCTATCGTCAGCAGCCTTGATCGAAAAAACCCTTCCATACCTCACCTATTCCAGCGAATATCCCTTGCTTTTTACTCGGGTCTACTTCTGGATTTTCTTAGCCTTAGTACTGGTTTTTTACAGCTTTATTGACAAAACTACTCGCACAAGGAATGCTTATTTGTTTTTGGTCAGCCTCTTTTTTTACTATAAAACAAGTGGTTTTTATTTGGTCATACTGCTCGTTTCCACTGTTGCTGATTTCCTGATCGGTAACCAGATTTACATAACTAAAACCGACTGGAAGAAGAAAAGTTGGCTGGCAGGGAGCATTATTATAAATCTGTTTATCCTTATTTATTTTAAATATGCCTACTTCTTTGCTGACTTCTTCACAGATATCACAGGCATTGAAGTAGAGGTCTACAATTACTTTTCGTGGGGATTCAATAATCTGGCTGGTACCAATTTCGTTTGGGAAAAAATCCTACTTCCAGTGGGCATTTCTTTTTTCACCTTCCAGACCATGAGCTATGCGATGGATATATATCGCGGGCATGTGAAGCCAGTAAAAGGCGTATTGGACTTTGGGTTTTATGTATCATTTTTTCCGCAACTAGTAGCCGGCCCGATTGTAAGGGCTGCTGATTTTGTCCCTCAGCTTTATCAAAAGTATAAACTCACCCGAGCGGATTTTGGAATTGGCTTATTCTGGATTTTGAATGGCTTGCTCAAGAAACTTTTCCTGGCGGATTATATAGCTGTGAATTTCGTGGATCGGGTTTT
>JAAEPI010000259.1 GCA_024232835.1 Cytophagales bacterium | reverse complement strand
AGGCAGAAACTTTTTAATACCGGTGGATGCCAAAATTGAATCAGAATCAGACGTAAGATATGAAGCTGTTGATGCAGGGCTGATATTGGGAAAAATGGAAGATGCTGAAAATGATTTGAATATAGTGGTACTGGATGCGTGCCGGGACAATCCGTTTTCTAGGAGCTTTCGCTCAAGAGAAAGAGGATTGTCAAAAATGGACGCACCCAAGGGGTCACTGTTAGCCTATGCGACAGCACCGGGATCTGTCGCAGCTGATGGAACTGGCAGAAATGGAATATTTACAAAGCATTTGTTAAAAAAAATGGCAGTGCGTGGAATTAAAGTCGACGATGTCTTGGAAGAGGTGCGAATAGCCGTGTTGAAAGATACTAACAATACGCAGGTCCCGTGGCAGGCTTCCTCGTTGACTGGAGAGTTCTCTTTCATTCCAAAATCAGATGACCAATATTTATCGGGTACTAAACAAGACAAAGAGAGTTCAAAGCCTAAGACGATAGAGCCGCCAAGAGAGCGACTCAAACAAGACACGATTTTCTGGGAGAGCATCAAAGATAGTGACAATCCGAAATATTTTGATGCCTATTTACAGAAATATCCAAACGGTACATTTGCTCAGTTGGCTCAATTGAAAATTGAAGATATTAAAAAGGAGCAAGGCGAAGACCAAGCTAAGGAAGATTTGCACATTAACAAATCGTCGAATGTGATAAAACCGTCACTAAAAGTCGCTTCAATAGACCCGAAAGACCAGGAAATAGCACGCGATGATCACTACATCGCTTATTCCAGCGGAGTCGTATTGGATTCTAAGACAGACTTGGAGTGGT
>JAAEPI010000258.1 GCA_024232835.1 Cytophagales bacterium | reverse complement strand
GTAGATTTTTCCCAACAAATTCCTGACTTCACCACCCTGTGGCGTTTCTAGGAACGAATAGTGGAGTTAAATCTGATGGACGCAACCTGATACTCAATGCACGGAAGAAAAAGGGGGTTTGTTGTTCCTAGTCACCATAGCTGAATAACATCCCTTTGGGTACATCAAAGAGACGTTGTAATATCGTGTTGCAGGTGCCAAAAACCTGCTTCGTAATGCATTGCGCTTTGATATGAATTGTATCATTTACAATATCATGCGCACAGATGTACTGTTAAAGGCAAGTTGATGGGAGAGGTGCCCATACATCGGCTCAATTGAAGAAACAAGACGAAAAGTGAAAGAAATCATCACGAAAAACCGACAGATAATTGACCAACAGCCGAAAAATCACACCAAATTAAATTCAAGACTAGGAAAGTCGGTTATTCAAAGGCTTCTACTCTATTCAGAAGGAATTTTTTGCAAAAACCTCCTTAACAGGGTGTAATAAAAGTTACTGATGTTAAGTAGTGAGTGAGGGGATTCAAAAATATGAAAAAACCCGAATTGATAGCCACAGATTTAGTTGTAGGATTCTCAAAGATATCATGCTCCCAATCCATGTAACTACCAAATAGAGAGGAATTTTCTACCTTTAAGAAAAAACTCGATATGGTTCTGAGTAAAGAGACAAATATGTCAAGCCAGACAACCAAGCAAGAAGGCACCAAAACTTTAGAAGACACTCGTAATTCAAAGTATGAGTCATCGATCGTTTCGAGTGGAATCATCCTCGTGATGGCTATAACATTTGTTTTGACCAAAGGCTTTTTGACCAAACGTATAGGGACGGAATGGACATAGAACAGGTTCGTGATCATTGCATGTCAAAGCCTGGAACGATGGAAAGCTTTCCCTTTGATGAAGAGTCGTTAGTTTTTAAGGTGATGGGTAAAATGTATGCGTTAATGAATGTGGAATCATTCCTGAGTATTAATCTTAAATGTGACCCTGAAAAGGCAATTGAATTGAGGGAGCAGTTTGCAGGGGTTAAGCCAGGATATCATATGAGCAAAAAGCATTGGAATACTGTAATGACGGATGGATCCGTTGCTGATGAATATTTGATAGAGTGGCTGGATGATTCATATGATCTGGTGGTTGCTGGATTGCCCAAAGCATTAAAAGAGGAATTTTTCCGCATATAGTTTTATCAATAAATATGAATGAATAATCACTCGATCACTTTTTTGGCTCTTAGAGATTCGTATACCATAGGCTAGTATGTTCCTAGCGAGGATCAGTGGCCGGTTCAGCTGGTTTCTTGGATGAGGCAAGCGAGCATTCCCATTTCAGACCCAAGGATTATAGCCACAACCGAACGAACCACTGATGAACTACAGGTGGGAATTAATGGATCGAAGGTTTCTCAAATGTATGATTTGGATTCGCTACTAATAGGAGTAAATAGGTCCTGCTGAAAAATACTTAACAAATTGATTATCAAAGACTAAGATAGCTGTTTCAAGCGTTGAAGTACATACATTTCAAGAGTATTTGATAATTTTTCCTGTACTTCGAAATAGGCCTTCGGTATTTTTCATGTTAGTCTCAGGCATATCATCCCTGCCAAGCCATAGTACTTCACGAGCTTCAACTCGAAGTATGCTTATACATCTTCGCTTCGCTCGTTCGTATCTAATGCGCCTGAGACTTTTTCAGCAGACCCTAAATAATCAATATAGAGACTGTGATCTTGAAATTTATAAGAAGGAATTTGCAGGTTTACTGGATCAGACGATTGAATCCCACTAGTGGGTTTTACCTGCCTGTGGTAGGCAGGTTCCTTGATGCTTGCATCGAATGAAGAAAAAATTTTCCAAACTCATACCTCGTGAGCCTGCCTTTGTCGACATAGACAGGTTTGCTCCGAGGTATTTGATTTTGCCGATGGAAAATCAGAGAACGTATTCGTGGTATCAATTCCCGACTATGTGGTCACACCGATACTTGTCAAAATAATTTGAATCCTGAGAAAATTGCATCAGAGCTTTCGACATACATTGCCGAAGCTGAAACTATATCAAAATCAAAAGGTGTAATCATTTTTAACACTACCGAATGGTTTTCGAAAAACTACAATTGACCTGTCACTTGTCTCAAGCGATGGTCATGATCCTTCAGGGAAAATGTATAAAAATTGGTGAATACATGCTATCAATGGGTATTCGATAACCTATCGAGCAAATAGCCCACTAAAAAACCTAAAAATGTCGTTTATGTTTCAGTATTCTTAAAATAAGGTAATTTAGGGGTTTAATCACCCTACTTGCCTTTCACCTATGCGGCAATTTTTTTATGCCTTATTAGTTGTGCTAATTCTTGCCTCGTGTAAAGACAAGGTAATTTGCCCTGCATTTCAGAGTACATATATTCTAGATGATTCTGTCCGGAGCACATATTTTTCTTATGTCTGGTATTTGAATGAAGATGAAAGAAAATCAGGAGGTGTTCCCGAACCTCAAATCTTACCACCTGATTCACTTGGTGCGATGGTAGCTTCATCTGATGTGGGGTCTGGAGTTGACTACTTTGCCTATGCAGCAGATTATAAAGTGACGCCAAAGGTTCCAAAACGCACGAAATATGGAATTGTAAAACGTACACCAATTATTCCAAATCTGGTCAGAAACATACAATTGAAGACTTCTCCGATGGAGAATGTGCTTACGCCTCCAGAAGTTAGACTAGACGAGGAAGTAACACCAGATCCAATACCCGTGGACTCTTCAGCATTGGTGCCACTTGATTCAACAGCATCCATTGCGGGCGTTGATTCATTGAACGTAGACCAGCCTGCTGACTCATTGGCCGTAGCTGAAACTCAAACAGCGGAGGATAAAAAGAAAGCATGGGTTCAATTCAAATATGGATTCAATCCACTTGATAGTATGCAGCCCGATCAAGAATACTATTTCAAGCGATACGGTTGGTTGTTACAGAATGCGGCTCCTAAAGATGAACCAGTTAATGAAGAAGCGCAGACTAACGCTTTGGATTCGGTATCCTCAGATAGTACTTCTCAAAAAGGTTTGAAAGGGCTGTTCAAAAAGAAGGACAAGCCGAAAAAGGAGAAAAAGAAAAAGGATGAAGAGGAGCCTGTGTCTGAGACTCCAACTGAAAACGATGAAGCAACTAAGCCTGAGGAGGTCGAAGAAGATGACGACTCCAGTGATGACGGGTTTTAATTTTCAAGATTGAAAGTTTCTGTTATCCTTCCATTTTATAATGCAGTCCAAACGCTTGAAATAGCAATCCGGTCTATTCTTGATCAAACATTTCAAGATTTTGAATTACTTCTTATTGACAATAATTCTATCGATGGATCCACTGAAATTGCAAGAAGGGCACTTGAGGATGGCCGTGTCAGATTAATCCAAGAATCTAATCAAGGTGTGGTATATGCTGCCAATCGCGGTTTGGAAGAAGCATGCGGAAGTTACATAGCACGAATGGATGCCGATGATTGGTCTTTCCCTAATCGATTAGAAAAACAAGTGGAGTTGTTGGATACTAATCCATCCATTGGACTGGTGTCAGGAGGAGTGGAATATTTTGGAAAGAGTCCCAAAGAAGGATTTACAAAGTACCTGGACTGGATAAATGGCTTGGTAGGGATAAATGAAATTTATCTAAATCAATTTGTTGAGTACCCGATTGTGAACCCATCGATTATGTTCAGAAGAGAACTAACTGAGAAGTTTGGAGTTTATAAATCTGGTGATTTCCCGGAGGATTATGAGTATTTCCTTAGGCTTCAGCAAGAGGGTGTTAGAATGAAAAAAGCCGATTGCGCTGTTATAAAGTGGAATGACCTACCAAATAGGCTCACCCGAACTCATGTAAATTATTCTGAAGAAGCATTTGATCGAATCAAGTCAAAGTATCTCCAGAAATGGCTCAAGGAGCACAATCCATACTATCCAAATATTTGGATTTGGGGAGCTGGGAAGAAGGCCAGACAAAAGAGTGTCTTACTAAGGAATCAAGAAGTTGAAATCAGTGGTTTCATAGACGTAAGTGTAAAGAACCACTCTGGTGATAGCCCGGTGATACACTTTGACAGCCTTCCCGATCAACCTGATCGATTCATTGTATCTTATGTATCGAAGTGGGGAGCAAGACAGGAGATACAAGAATTTTTAAAACTGAAGGGCTGGAAAGAGGGAATTGATTTTATTATGGCAGCTTAATCCACAATGCCCATTTATCAATTGACAAATGAGATCATATTTCCTCCAGTTGATGGAGCAGAAGAGGGCGTTGTTGCAGTAGGTGGTGATCTTAGTATTGAGAGATTAGAATTGGCTTACCATTCGGGTATTTTCCCGTGGTACAGTGAAGGGCAACCAATCATTTGGTGGAGTCCTGATCCCAGGTTTGTATTGTTTCCAGAAAGATTGAAGATTTCCAAAAGCATGAAGCAGGTGTTGCGAAATCATACTTTCGAAATCACATACAATCAAGATTTTGAACAGGTCATCAGTAATTGCAAACAAATAACCCGAAAGGGGCAGGAGAGTACGTGGATTACATCTGAGATGAGGCGTGCCTACATCTCGCTTCATAAAGTCGGCATGGCTAAGTCAGTGGAGGTTTGGAGTCAAGATGAATTGGTAGGCGGGTTATACGGTGTGGATTTAGGTACTATTTTTTGTGGAGAATCTATGTTTTCAAAAGTTAACAATGCTTCTAAAATAGCGTTCATCACTTTCACGAAGGAGTTCCAGAGAAGAGGAGGAACGCTAATTGATTGCCAGATTTACACGAATCATTTAGCTGGTATGGGGGCGGAAGAAATACCAAGGAAGAAGTTTTTTGAATTTCTTTAAAACTAAAAATACCCAGTTCTTGGTATTGCGCAATTCTGGCGAGGGTTGCATCTTGTGCAAAGAAAAACAGCACATTTGAGACTCATGAAGACTTACCAGAATCTTAGCGGAAAATCAGCAATTACCTCTTATGAAATAGGCCAACAACGAATGGTCGTTGAATACAAAAATGGATCAGCCTATCTGTATGACGATTCGATTTCTGGTGGTCTCTATCTGGACATCATGAAGGACCTGACTCAGACTGGCCTGGGACTTCACACCTTTATAACTCAATTCGTTGGTACAAATAATTGTTCTCGGTTAGACTAGATAAGAAATGGAGGTGTATAAAAATCTAAGTGGAGACTCAGGCATCAGGGCTTTCAAATTGAACCCGTCTAGCTGTGTCATTTATTTTGAAGATGGCTCTGCTTTTGTCTATGATGAGATCTGTCCAGAAACCAAGAACCTCGCAGCAATGAAAATCCTTGCTTCCAAAGGAAGAGGGCTCAATACATTTATTAGTCGATTCGTGAAGGAAAACTATTCTTTGCGATTGCGATAATTTTCTAAAAATTTTCTATAAAATGTATTAGGCAAACAGCTTTCAAAAAACTTATTATTGTCACTTTGCCTTACCCTAAGAAAAGAAAGAATTTCTTTTTTACATTTGCACTCCTTTTTGAGACCCTGTCTTCATTATCGTAAGAATTTAAGGGCATTTATGGCGAGGTAGCTCAGTTGGTTAGAGCGTCGGATTCATAACCCGGAGGTCGGGAGTTCAAATCTCCCCCTCGCTACTTAATGCTGGTACTGAATTTCTTCTATTTCTATTAGAGCGATTTTGATTTAAAATCATCTGATGTCAGAACTCTTTTTTTTGTCGATTTCCCACAATGAAATACTTCTTTGTCGTTCGTATTCTTTTCAATGACACACCCCATTCCAATGATACAATTATTTCCAATGCTGGTATTTTGTTTTATGGACGCATTTAAACCGATGAAAGCGTTATTTCCAACTTCAACATTGCCCGCCATCGAACAACCACTTAATAAAGTGTTATTTCCGATTACAGAATGATGTCCGATTTTTGAGCCTATGATAATGGTATTATCGCCAATGGTTACAAATGGATGTATTGCTGAGTCATCACTTATAAATACATTTTCTCCGAATTTCAGATCGTCCCATAGATGAGCTCTTGATGATAAATAATTCAACAAAGAGTAGCCTTTATTTTTAGAGATATTAAAAATTCTTTCCCTTACTTCATTGTTTCCAATAGCCACAAATAACTTAAATACCTCCGGAGGGAATTCCCTCTCTATTTTATCGAAATGGGTTACCGGCAATCCTCCGAACTTTTTGCCTAAGCCTGGACTAAATTCTTCTTCAATACAAAATGCTTCTACATCGTATTTGCTATCCTTTGATATGACGTATGCGGCATATTCAGCAAAATCCCCTAATCCATATATGATCGCTTTCATTTTATTTAGTTTTCTCCCATAGTTTTAGACTCTTAAGAATCCATTCAATGTCGATTTCAAGTAGGTCGACATGCATGGGTATTCCTATCATTGAATTTGCTAATATTTTGGTGTTTGGGAGGAGGTATTTTTTAATATTTTTATATTCTGGGTGCTTATGAATGCCGAATTCATACCAAAGTCTAAAATCAATTTTATTCGCCTTTAAGATGTTGAAAAAGTCTTGAATTGAGTCGTTTACACTTAATTGATAAAAACAGTAAGCAAGTGAGGTTACTTCACCACAGAGGATTTTCGTGTTAAGTCTGTGTAGATATGATTGTTCGAGATATACGTTCTGTATTTCGTGTAGCCGGCCTAAATAACTTTCCAAATTGTCAAGATTTGCTAAACCTACTGCGGCATGGTATTCACTCATTTTTCCATTAACTGAAGGTCCACTACTTAATCGAGAACCATAGAACCCGAAGTTGATGGCCCTGATTATATTTTCCTCCGATTTCTTACTACTTGTAAGAATTAGTCCACCCTCACCTGTTGCAAATACTTTTGTTGCGTGTAAACTAACCGCAAGGGTTACCTGATTTAAATCATCAAGATAGTCTATCGATAATAGGTCAAAACTTGCCGCTGAATCTATCACAATGGGAATGCCAAATTGGCGACTAAAGTCGTTCCATTTAGGAAGGCTCACTAATCTTCCATAAATGGCAACAGGAACTATCAATCCAACCCTATCAAATTCTGAAATGGCACGAAGTTGATCAATTTCCATGTCCCAGTTATCCAGACTGATATCAAAAAGAATTGGTTGGTAACCACAGCAAATGACAGCAGTTATGGTTCCGACAAAGGAGTAAGAAGGCAATATACAAATTGGTCTTTCCTGAGTTGCCCGGCCTGCCGATCCATATATCGCCCCAATGAGTGCTGTGGTTCCCGATGAGCAAAGCACAATAGGCACACCGAATTTAGTACTTAAGCGTTGCGATAATTTCTGATTGAGCTGACCAAAATTCGAATACCAATGAGACTCATCAATTTGGGTAAGATATTTCCCTATCTTATCCCGAGATACGAGAGTCGGGCGTGCCACCTGACTGTATCCTACTGTTAGATTGCTAGTTTCATTTGGCATTAGAGGGGTCTTGAACTAGTTAATAAATTAATGTCCTCAATCATAGCCTTGATTTTCAATAATCTCAGAAACATGTTTTTGCAAAATCGATGAAACCAAATCAATTTTTTCAATTAATAAAAAACGATTTGTCTCCACATTTTTCGTGAAAATACGTTCTCTATCGAAGTGGTTCGTTCTTAAATAGTGAATAATTCTTATATCCGATAGGAGCGAACTAAATTTCTCACTTAACAGTTGATCATTTGGAAAATTATAGATTTCAGAAATTGGTTGAGTTTTAATACCAAATTTTAAGAGGGCAAGAGAAAGGATGATTTGAAGAGTAAAGAATCTCGGAGAGGAATCTCTGCCATTGTACTTTTCAGGAAGGAACTGACAAACTTCTCCATATCGTTGATAACAAAATTCTTTGATTTTTTTCCAACTTTTATTGTCACCAATTATAAATCCATTGTTGTAGTACGCGGGGCATTGTATATCCGGTTGTTTGGAATGTGAGTAACTAAGCTTTATTTCTTCGTTACAGAAATTAACTGAAATAGATTCCCACCATTCATTCGGCATTTTGTCTAGTAATGTGAATGGGGAGGCATGTGCAATCACGCCATAAATACCCTCATTAGATTGCACTAACTCTATAAGCTCATCAAATCTTTTAATGAACATAACATCAGCATCACAAAGAATAGAGATATCCGCATCATCAATAGCCATGAATCTAGTGGCGGCAGTCTCTAAGTGAGAATATTTATTGAATTTTTGCCGATTCGTAGAATGAAATCGATATCTGTGCTTGTTTGCGGAAAACTCTGTAAATTCTTTTGGGTTCAGGCCAATCTGACCATTGTCTTCATATCCAAGGATAACATGAATTATAGCTTCGCTATATGGAGAGCCAAGATGATCTAGAGACTTCCTGATCCATTTAACTCTTGACAAAAAACCAATATTTGGACTTATTGGAACATAAACAGATATTTTCACTAAATCATTTTTTAAGAAAGCTTGATTCCTGACCTAGATTTTTCTAAAATCCATGCGGAATTTATAGTTCGCGATAGCCAAAATACGATAAACCGAAGGATATGGAGATATTAACTTCAAATCTTTCCCTTTTTCCTCAGTCGAATTCAAATTTTTTTATACCTTATCCCAAAATTGGAAAGTACATGGCGAAGGAGGAATTTGTAGGTGAATATGAAATGAGGGCATCAAAGAAAATGCTCTATCCGTTTATTAGTTCGGCATCTGGTTTATCTCAGTGGTTTGCAGATGATGTGAACATTAATAATGAGGATAAAACATTCACGATCATATGGGATGGAGAAGAGAATAGAGCCAAAATGATTTCAAGCAGAATCAATCATCATGTGAAGTTTGAATTTCAAGATGAAGCCACTGATGATCCAAATACGGTTGAGTTTGTTTTGGATATAAATGAACTTACTAATACGGTCTTCATCCGGGTGACCGATTATTCCGAAATGGATGGTGAGGAAGCTCAAGATCTTTGGGACAGCCTCATCCATAATCTCAAGGAAATCGTAGGAGGATAATACGACCCTTTTTTTAACTTCGCGCAATGCGCAAACTGGATAAGCTAATAATCAAGTCCTTCATAGGTCCTTTCGTGCTCACAACGGCGGTAGCGACGTTTATCCTGCTCATTCAGTACATGCTTAAGTACTTTGACGATTTCGTGGGAAAAGATCTTGGTTTCATGGTCTTTGCTAAGCTGCTTTTCTATTTTGCCTTGAATATGTTGCAGGTGGCACTACCACTCGGCGTGCTGGTCTCCTCTCTAATGACCTTTGGTAACCTAGGTGAGAATTTTGAATTAACGGCTATAAAAAGTGCCGGTATTTCACTTGTCAGAGCATTACGACCCGTTTTCTTCTTTGCGGTGTTGATATCGATTGGCGCCTTTTTCTTTAACAACTATGCTGTACCTGTGGCCAATCTCAATGCCTACAGTTTGCTTTATGATATCAAACATAAAAAGCCGACACTCGATATTCAGGAGGGCGCATTTTATTATGGATTACCCAATTATGTAATTAAGGTGAAGGAAAAATTACCTGATGATATTTCTCTGAAAGATGTAATCATTTATGACCATACGGGTTCGGCTGGTAATAAGCGAGTGATTTTAGCGGACTCTAGCAGAATGTATACATTCTTAGATGACCGATATCTGAAGTTGGAATTGTATGATGGCAACTACTACAGTGAGGAAAAGAAACTAAGGAATCCGATTGACCGGTTTAGTCGAACGAAATATTCTAGAATGGATATGGTTTTCAGCTTGGCGTCTTTTGCATTAGACACCACAGATCAAAGTCTATTTCAGAATAACCGTCAAATGAAGAATGTGTCTCAATTGACCCATGATATTGATTCGATGAAGGTTCGGATTCTAGAAACTCAATCATCGTTTGAAGAAAGGGCTATGCGTTATTTCAGTTATTTCAAAGAAGACTACCGAGAAGATCAAAGATTGCAAGAACGGAATAAGCAACAGGATTCTGTTAATACTAATGTGGAATTTCCCTCGTATTTGGAGCATGAAGCTGATTTGGGAGCAAAGAGGCTGAAGCCAAGAAAGAGACCCAAGTCTTCTAAAAAATCTATTGTTAAGAAATCATTGAAAAATGGACGAGTTGAAAGAGCCGATACAATTAAGTTGAGTTCTCTTAGTCTGGTAGATTTGGATAGCATAATGATTGCCAAGAATGTTTCCATGGAAGGGTTGGTGAAGTCAGCCCGTACTCAGTCACGAAATATTCAAAACACTTTGAATTCTCTTGTATCCCGAACACAAGCCACTGATAGAGAACGAAACAAATACGTCATTTCCAAATTCAAAATATTTAGCCAAGCGGCTGCTTGCATTGTGATGTTTCTGATTGGTGCTCCCCTTGGCGCAATTATTAAAAAAGGTGGTATGGGTGTTCCGGTTATCATTTCTATATTCTTTTTTATAGCTTATTACATCATGACGATCATGGGGCAAAAATATGCAAAGGAAGGAATTATGGATGGAGCATTTTCCGTTTGGATCGCAGATCTTGTATTGTTACCTTTTGGTATCTTCTTCTTGCGTCAAGCTCGAATAGATGCTCGGTTATTTGATGTAGACATTTATATCATTTGGTGGGATAAATTGATGGCTCGATTTAGGCAAAGGAAAAAATTGGTTAATACCTAAACAAACTCTAAATTTGCGCTTCGCAAAAAAGAATAGAGAAAAGTAAGAGATTAAGTATGAGCTTAACGAAGGAAAAAAGAGAAGAAATTTTCGCAGAACACGGCAAATCAAAAACTGACACTGGAGCCAATGAATCGCAAATTGGCCTTTTTACAGAACGTATCAATCACCTCACAGCACATTTGAAAGTTAACAAGAAGGATCACTCTACTAGATTAGGGCTTCTTCGATTGGTTGGTAAGCGCAGAAGATTACTGGACAATCTTTACAAAAAAGATATTGAGCGGTACCGTGCAATCATTGCCAAGCTAGGCATCAGAAAGTAAGGCATTTATTATTGTAGGGAATTCAGCTCGAATTCCCTTTTTTCATTTCATGGGGATCACCCCAAAAATCCACTATTATGTTATCGAAACATATCACAAAAAAATTCAATCTAGCAGATGGGAGAGAAATTTCCATCGAAACAGGAAAGTTAGCCAAGCAGGCGGACGGGTCAGTAGTTGTACGAATGGGCAATGCCATGTTACTTGCAACTGTCGTATCAAAAAAAGAGGCAGATGAAGGAGTTGACTTCCTTCCTATGTCTGTTGATTATCAAGAAAAATTTGCCTCAGCAGGGAAGATACCCGGTGGATTTTTGAAAAGAGAAAGTCGACTTTCTGATTATGAAATTTTGATTTGTCGATTAGTGGATCGTGCACTTCGACCATTATTCCCTGAGGATTATCATGCCAGTACACAGATCATGATTTCCTTAATTTCTAGTGATAAGGATGTAAGGCCAGATGCACTAGCAGCTCTTGCAGCGTCTTCTGCCCTTTCGGTTTCTGATATTCCATTTAATGGACCTATTTCAGAAATCAGGGTGATCAAATTAGGTGATAAATACATCGTGCATCCAACACCAGATCAAATCGAGGAAGCAGAGTTGAACTTAATTGTTGCCGGTTCAATCAAGGATATTATGATGGTAGAGGGGGAGTCTAAGGAGGTACAGGAAAGCGAAATGCTTGAAGCTATGAAAGTAGCGCATGAGGAAATCAAAGTTCAATGTCAGGTTCAATTGGATTTGGCTAAAGAAGTGGGAGCAGAGACAAAACGCGAGTACAATCACGAGCCTAAGGACGAGGCGATGAAGGATGCAATGCGCACGGCCACATACGACAAAATATATGAAGTTGCAGGGAAGGGATTAGGTAAGAATGAGCGAGCAGAGGCTTTTGGAACCATCAAAGAGGAATATCTGGCTGGATTCGCCGAAGAGCAGTTGGCAGAAATGAGTTCTTTCCTAATTAAGAAATACTACCATGACATTGAGAAGGAAGCAATTCGAAATTATGTGTTGGACACAAAAAATAGGATTGATGGTCGTGAGACTACAGAGGTTCGTCCCATTTGGTCAGAGGTAGATTATCTACCAACAGCACACGGGTCAGCTGTTTTCACCAGGGGAGAAACACAATCATTAACCTCCGTGACGCTTGGTTCAAAAATGGATCAGCAGATGGTGGATGGTGCCGTTATATCAGGATATAACAAATTCATCCTTCACTATAACTTCCCAGCCTTCTCTACTGGAGAAGCACGACCAAACAGAGGGCCCGGTAGGAGAGAAGTAGGACACGGAAATCTTGCGCTTCGCGCTTTGAAAGGAATGATTCCGTTTGATGAGAATCCATATACCATTAGAATTGTTTCTGATATTCTAGAATCAAATGGATCATCTTCAATGGCAACTGTCTGTGCCGGATGTCTGGCGATGATGGATGCAGGCATCCAGTTGAAGGGGATGGTGTCAGGTATTGCGATGGGGATGATCTCTGATCCTGAGACAGGAAAGTATGCCATTCTTTCAGATATTCTAGGTGATGAAGATCACTTAGGAGATATGGATTTCAAAGTGACCGGAACGGACAAGGGGATCACCGCTTGCCAGATGGACATGAAAATTGATGGCTTGTCATATGACGTGCTCGGCGAAGCACTGGCACAAGCCAAAGAAGGAAGGGCGCATATTCTAGGCGAAATGAAAAAGACCTTGGATGCTCCTAGAGCGGACTACAAAGAAAATGCTCCTCGTATCTTCCATATGATCATTGATAAAGAATTCATTGGTGCTGTTATCGGGCCTGGTGGAAAAATTATTCAGGAAATCCAAAGAGAAACAGAAACTACAGTGACTATCGAAGAAACCGAGAAGGGTGGAGAAGTGACCATATTCTCCGATAACAAGGACGGGATGGAGAGAGCAAAGGAATGGGTGAAGGGTATTGTGGCCATGCCGGAAGTTGGTGAGACATATACTGGAAAAGTTAAATCTATTCAGCCTTATGGTGCATTTATAGAGTTCATGCCAGGCAAGGAAGGATTGCTCCATATCTCAGAAATCAAACATGAGCGAGTAGAAAAAGTAGAGGATGTCTTGGAAGAAGGAGAGGAAATTCAAATCAAACTTCTGGAAGTAGATCAACGAACTGGTAAGTTTCGATTGTCAAGAAAAGCGTTATTGCCAAAGCCAGAAAGAGAAGCGAAAGCTGAGTAAGAGCAAAATTGACAAAAGGTGGTTGTATTATTTTTATAAAAATTTGAATAAAACCCATCGATGGGTTTAGTGGTATGGAACTTGAGAGTGTACTAACTCACAAGTTCCATTTTTTTACCACTAGATGAGACAACTCAAAATTCAGAAGCAGATTACTAATCGGGAGAATGCGTCTCTCGATAAATATCTAGTAGAAATTGCAAAAGTTGAGCTCATTACTGCCGAGGAGGAGGTCATCTTGGCAAGGCGCATTAAGGATGGTGACCAAATAGCCCTTGACAAATTAACCAAGGCAAATCTTCGATTTGTGGTGTCAGTAGCCAAGCAATATCAAAATCAAGGGTTGGGGTTGGGATTGGGAGATATGATTAGTGAGGGGAATCTTGGGTTAATCAAAGCCGCCCAACGGTTCGATGAAACTCGCGGATTCAAATTCATATCTTACGCCGTATGGTGGATTCGACAGTCAGTAATGCAGGCGATTGCAGAACATGCACGTCTGGTTCGTTTGCCCTTAAACAGAATCTCTTCTTTGGGCAAAATTCATAGAGCTCTTGTTGAGTTGGAACAAAAATATGAACGTGAGCCGACCAATGAAGAACTGGCATCAGTACTGGAAATGACAGCAGAAGAAGTAGAGCGGAATCTAAAACTTCGTAGCAGACATGTATCTATGGATGCTCCATTTGCTGAAAGCGAAGAGGGTAGCTTGCTAGATGTGATGACTGACGAAGATGAAATCACTCCAGAAGATCCTCTAATAGAAGATTCGTTACGTGTTGAGATTAAAAGGGCACTGAATACTTTGACCCAACGCGAGCGAGAAGTGGTGGTATATTTCTTTGGACTCAATAGCCAGGAAAATCTTACCCTGGAAGAAATTGGACAACAACTCGGACTTACAAGGGAGCGTGTTAGACAGATTAAAGAGAAGGCGGTAAGACGATTGCGACATACTAAGAGAAGCAAGACACTTAAGCCCTTTTTAGGGTAGCCAATCTGACATATCTTCATCAATTGGTGTCATCTTTGCAATCATTTTCAACAAGAAAGTGTTTGCAAATAAATCATAAGACATATTATCAAGATGGAAAAAGTTAAAGTTTTAATTATCGGTTCTGGACCAGCTGGATTTACCGCCGCTGTTTATGCCGCACGTGCCGGACTCAAACCTGTCCTTTATCAAGGTGGTCAGCCTGGTGGTCAATTAACGATTACAACAGATGTAGAAAATTACCCAGGATATCCCGAAGGCGTGCAAGGCTCACAAATGATGGTTGACTTTCAAAAGCAAGCCGAACGATTCGGAACTGAGATTCGATTAGGAATGGTCACTTCAGTTGATTTTTCAGGATGGCCACATAAAGTCACAATTGACCAAAAAGATGAGATAGAAGCCGAAGCTGTAATTATCTCTACTGGAGCTTCGGCTAAATGGTTGGGGCTTGAGAGCGAGCAACGATTGAATGGCATGGGCGTTTCCGCTTGTGCGGTTTGCGATGGTTTTTTCTTTAGAGGTCAGGATGTAGTTATCGTTGGGGCAGGGGATACCGCTGCGGAGGAAGCTAGCTACTTGTCTAAGATTGTTAACAAAGTATACATGCTTGTTCGACGCGATGAAATGCGTGCTTCTACGATTATGCAACAAAGAGTTAAAAATGCACCTAATATCGAGATATTATTCAACACATCCACAGATGAAGTGCTTGGTGGAGAATCCGTAGAGGGCGTAAGGTTAGTCAACAACGTGACAGGTGAAAAGAAGGAGTTGAAAGTACAAGGCTTCTTCGTAGCTATCGGTCACCAGCCCAATACAGAAATTTTCAAAGATTGGTTGGACATGGATGAGACAGGTTACATTAATGCTGTCCCAGGCACATCCAAGACCAATATCCCAGGAGTTTTTGCCACAGGTGACGCACAAGATAAGGTTTACAGACAAGCTGTCATAGCCGCAGGTAGTGGATGTATGGGTGCGCTGGACGCGGAAAAATTTATTGCCGAGAAAGAAGTGGAGATGGCGGAGCGCGAGGTGATGTAAGGCTGTTGATCAAATAAATAAAAAGGGTGTCTTTCAAATGAAGAATACCCTTTTTTAATTATCCAGATTCAGATCGTAATGCGTACTTCGCCCACCACCTGTTGGAATCAGGGCACCATGACTGACTAGCTGCTGCAAGTCACGAGTTGCAGTTGGCTTGGTTGTCTTAGCGATGGTCATGTATTTTTTGGCACTCATGCCACCTTCAAATCCAGTATATCCTGCATCGAACATTTTGCTAATCACACGCTTCTGGCGACTGTTTAATGCAGTACCGAACCGATCGAAGAATTTTGCTTTTTGGAGAATATGCTCCGTATTGTAAATGGATTCTTGCTCCGCCTCCAATAGCACGTTGATGAAATAGTGAAGCCATTCGGTAAGATCAAGGGTTTGCTGGGCTTGTTTCAAAGCTTGATAATATTCTTTTTTGTTCGCATTGAGTGTATGCGAAAGACTTATCAAACTAGCCTTACCGGTACCCTGAGAAAGGGCTTTGTCAGCCAATGCTCTCCCGATTCGTCCATTCCCGTCTTCGAACGGGTGGATGCTTTCGAAATATAGATGAGCTATGGCTGCTCGAATTGGAGCATTTTTTATATCAGAAGATTTCGGAGCAGAAGCATTGAACCATTGAATGAATGTCTTCATTTCCTTAGGAAGCTGATTTGAAGGCAGTGCTTCAAAATGCACGACTTCACGACCAATTGCACCAGACACTACTTGCATGGGATCAGGGCCTGTTCGCCATTTCCCAACCTTAATTCTATTGGAACCTTTCATGAGCAGCTTGTGCCAATCGAAAAGCATTTTTTGAGAGAGCGATTGTGAGTAGTCATTTCGGACTGAGATCAAAAGGTCTGAAATGCCAATCACCCGTAAATCAACTATCTGTTTTGGGTTGACCGTGAACCCAAGGTTCTTTTTGATGGAAGACATGACATCTTCTCGGCTGAAAAATTCGCCTTCTATTTCGGAAGTCTTGATGGCTTCTGTGATCAATATGTCTACGAGTGAATCATCTTTGGATTGCTTCCCCAGAGAGTTTGCAAGTCCATAAACCTGTCCCATTCGATGGGTGAATTCAAACAATTCATCCTGAATTGACGTGAGATTAAAAGTGAAGTCCGGCCATTCTTTGTGTTGCCAATTGTAAAGCATGAGCCAAATATATATAATAAACGGCTCATAATGTATTAGAATATGAGCCGAATAAATATATAAATCGGCTCAGAAAACTCTTGATTATTGATATTCAAGGATTTTAAAAAATGACCAAGCCTTTTACAACTTCACTTTTAATTATTAAAAGTTGGATCGAATCTCCAAAAAGAACCATTCTCAAGCATGAAATAGACTCCATTTGATGCAGATACGCTATAAATAATGCCCTCATCCCTTATAACGTATGGCATTTGAATTAAGGATAGAGAAAAATCAGTCATGTCTAAATAAAATATATCATAAATACTATTGATAATTGTTTTCGACTCAAAGAATGCTATGTCGAATATACTTCCCCAGTTGTAAGATTTATCCAGTACTCCAATCTCAACCCATTCTGAATTCGATTGAAATTGATAAAATCTTAAATAAGCTTTTCTAAGGTCATTAAAACTTTGATCTCGAACAAGCAAATGCGGTAAGTCATTAAATATAAAACCTGATTTTTCAAATATTGCTCCATTTGAGACGTGTGGATCAGGATATTCAATGATTGAGGTTTGAATCCAACTATCATTTAGAGAATTATATCTCTGTACAATACCGCGGCTAATGTGATATAAATCTGTATCATAATAGCTAGCATAAGATTGTGAAAAACTAACAGGTCTTGATACAGAAGTCCAATGGTTTAGAGCGAAATTATAATAATTCAAATCTTCTAAGAACTCGGTCTGTCCCCATCCTAACCCAAAGTAAAAACCATTTTCATTTTTTTGAAAAAATGCGGAATGACGTTCCACTCCTGGGATTTGGGTTCTAATATTCCAGGTGTCCAATGCAACATTATATTCCCAAATATCAGTTGGCCATGGACTTGAGTTATATCCTGCAATAAATAGAATTGTTTTCTCAAATTCTGTTTGAGAAGAACGATAAGCAATGACTTCATCTGGGATATTTTGGATCTCCGTCCAAGGTCCATAGTAATCGATTTCCAATTCGTCAGCCGATTCTGAGGATTGACCGCCTGATGTAATTACCATACTGGCTTTTGTGTTTTCAGTTACAAGAATATCATCTATATTCAAAGATTTAACCTCAGCAATTATTTCAGTATTGGAAGAACTGACAATTTTCATTTGGCCACCATTGAACATTACTGTGTTATTACTTAACTGTGGGCTGAAATTCTCTCCAGTTATCACAATCTGATCTCCAATATTTTCAACAATTTTAGGGATAAAATCTATTATCTCAGGTGGCTTCAAAGTGATTATGTTTTCTAGATCAACAAGATATGTGGCATCACCAGTACCAATTCGCACAGTAACTAAACCATTTGTAGATTTGATTCCATTTGGCATTAAAAACTTGATTTCGTTGGTGCTTATGATTTCAGAAGAAATGATGTTATGATTTGATGCATGAATATTTAGGAAGTTATTTGAAGGGTGAAAGTATTGACCCCTTATAGTTATCTCATCTCCATATGTTGCTTCGTTTGGCAAAATGGATTCAATTATTGGTTCTTTGAAAGAAAAATTGGAAATTAAAATGTGTCCAGAATCCTTTAATGTAATTGTTGTATTTGGATATCTTGTTAAACTTGTTGGAACCAGAAATTTGATCATTTCGGAGGTTCGCTCAGTTATCTCACAGCTTACCTCCTGACCACCTCTCTTCATAATAATTTCCCCCTTATAATCACCCGTTTGAAAATTGGCACCCTCGATTATCAATTCTTCCAACCACGTACCTGAAACAGGAATGTTTGTAATTGTTGGTTTCAAATAATCAAAGTAGTCAGCACTTGTATTTTGAACGCCAACACTCAAGGAAATATTTACAGGATTATCAATCCCTGGTGGAACGACAACCTTTAGTTCATTTCTCTTGTTTGAATAAATTTCAGCTGAAACTTCATTGAACATTACTGATATATGATTTGGAATCACCCCAAATACACCTGTAAATGTAAGGGTGTCGTAACTTTTGGCTGAGCGTTTCTGGATATCTGTTAATTCAAGTGGAATTAGCGAGACCTGTTGACTTGCTGTTGCTTTGTTGCCAACAATAGTAACGGATAAGTCATGGGTTAGTGAAAGCCCATGTGATGGTACAATTACTTTTATAAGTGTGTCTGACGAGAATATTACTTTGCCATCGCTAATGCCGAAAGTGACGTTGTTTGACAAATTCTTATTACTAAAATTCTGACCAGTAATACTTACTGTGTCTCCATAGAGCACTTTTTTTGGTTCAAAGTCCAAAATCTCAGGTGCTCCGCTCCCTAAACTGGTGAACGATGTAATTTCACCATAAGTGGTAAAACTGTCGTCTATTACAAAGGCTCTAATGAAATATTCCTCATTGTCCTTTAGTCTGGTTTTGACTTGGTAATTAAAATACCCATCTACAAGTCTGGAGGTCTCTAAAATTATCGATTCACTAGAGGAATTGGGTTCTTCAGTCTCGGACCAGACAAAACCAATTTGAGTAATTTCGGAAGAACCATACTGATCAATATTGCCCTGAAATGTTGCGCCTTCTTCTGAGATTTCTATAACCTCAAGCGTACTTACTCTTGGAAATTCTCGCTTCACATCTTCATCTTTGTCGCAAGATGATATGTTGACTGAAATGAGTACAATTACCAATAATGACAATCCAATGTTTTTGGTAATGGGTCTGAAACCTTTCATTTTGTGAAATCTGGATCGAATCTATAAAACTTGTCCTCGCCAGAAGATATACCTCCAATATAGAGTTGCCCATTGTAATCAAATACTATCATTGATTGGGCTGATAAAGGAGTTTCAATCTCAGTAATATTTTGACTGGAAGGGCCGTAAGTAAACAATTGTCCTAAATGGTTGATTACGTAAATAATATTATCCAGAGAATAACTTCCAGTAAGCACTCCTTCAAAAAGCAATTCAACCGGCTCTGTCCAGGAGTCTAATGCTGGATCATAGCTTGCAATCCATTCATCATCTGATAGGGCATTCTCACGAAATATCATGTAGACAAATGAATCATGATTGATTAATCTAATGTTGCTAGGGTAAACTCCTAAGGGGGGTTGGGATTTAATTTGCCATTGGTCATCGCTTGGTGTGTACTCATAGAAATCGTGAAATGTATAACTGATATTCTGATTGCTTTTACCTAAAGTGAATATTTTATTATTTACAATTACTGATCTAGGGCGATTATATTTATAGGGGGAGCTACCTAATTGTGACCATTCATTGGTTGTTGAGTTAAATTGCCAAAAATCATTTCTTGGAAGATAACACCACGTATTTGGATTTTCGGCATTACAAATGTTAAACCCTCCGTAGTATCCTGCTCCATAATAGCCAATTCCGTCGTTTTCAAATCCCAAAGAAATCCAACGACGATCTCCTGGAAAATCAGATTATTGTGTCCAACTTTCGTTCATGAAATCAAATTCATAAACCCGACGGTCATTAAGAATCACATATCCTGAATCGTTTATTCGAAAGTTTCCACTAAAAAATTGAAAAATTAAGATTTGGTAATTCCGTCCAAGAAGCATCATAATCAAACGAAAAAGAGTTTGATTCGTCTGATCCAATATTGGTAACTATCTTAATAGGTGATGCAAGATGCACGGATACAATGTTATTTTCTATTAAGTCAGATGGAAGATTCACTTGTAATTCAGTTTGAGTGCCACCTGTTACATTAAGTTCTCTTCCTTCATAATATACTTTGTTTTGAGAATAATCTGGATGAAAATTTGTTCCTGTAATTGTGATTGATTCCCCTTGAGAAACAGAAATTTCTGGGGAAGTAGCTTCAATTTCCGGAATGAGCATAGTAAACTCTGTCGGCAGTTCTTTCCTAATTCCATTTATCTCAGCCTCGATACTGGCTTCAATAGAAGATACTTCATCGGGGATTTAACAACAATTGAAGTTTCTGTGAGTTCTATTATTTCCGAATTGTAT
>JAAEPI010000257.1 GCA_024232835.1 Cytophagales bacterium | reverse complement strand
TAATGCGAACCATGCGATGGGAGTCGATTTGAACTTGTCGGTCAAAGACTGCATATACTATTAGAATTAGATCCTCAGGTACCTCATCAATTCCAAGGTCAATCTCAATATGTGTTGAGGCTTTCTCTTGAAGATTAAGGTGCTTCTCTGCCAAAGACGGTCTGTCTGCTCCGAAGGATATTGCAGCCATGAAGTTAAGGTGAAAATTGCTGCTATCAATAAGACAATTGCCTGTATTATCTTTTCCTATGGTTCGGTAAAGTTGTCTCATGTATTCTCCAAAGTCTCTATAAGCATAATCACCATATGCATCATCATCCGATTTTTGAATTTTAGTGATTGTTGCAACTTCAAGGGGGTCAGTAAAGTATGGTATTCCGTTTCGATAGAATTGAAAGGTTTTGAATGGATAGAATATAAATGGGTTTGTTTTTTTCTGTCCTTCATAATCCAAGCTACGTTGTAGAGCAAAAAATGAATAGGGTGGGAGAGCTTCCGTAAAGATATCGGACATTCTAATGATCCTGCTATTCTGCGTAACTGGTCTAACAATTATTTCTGGTCTAGAAATAAAATATGGTGCAGGCTGTTTTGTCAATTCTTGTTCGAGGATCTGGAGTATTTCATCTCGAACTCTGTAGTATGTCACATTGAGGTAGCAATCTTCGAGAACAATACTGTATCCAGCATCATTATTACATAGCAGTAGGAATTCATCCTTGTTTTTAGACAGAGTGATTCTAATTTTCATGTTAGTTGGTAGACATTTAGAAGTGTTGAATAGTGGGTTCTGAAATTTAGAGTTGAGAATAATGCTTTGTCCATTGTTGATACGGGTACTACGTGCACTAGCCGCTGGGTTTGCATTGGTTGGAATCCATGCATTTACTCTTGTCATAGCATTTTCAATAGCGATTTTGTAAGCATCTGATCCGTCCTCATGATTAAGTACATCACTATCTATTGTTGCAGCTCTATAATTGCTTAACTCCTTGTTGGCAGCAGACCAGAGTGCTTCTTTTCTCTTATCTTGTTCTGCCTCTTTTGTTGAGCCTTCTGGAATAGCGTTTTCATTATCTAAAAGATGATTTTTTGACTCGTCCCATTTCCAAAATACCCGCAGATCCTCTTCAGACTTCTTTGTAACACCTTGATCCATCTTTAAAAGTTCGTTGGTAAATAGATAATCAGCATTATCTTTATGAGAATTGAGAACATGGTTGAAAAATGTTTGGAATGTGTATGCATTTTTCATGCTCTGACAAAGTTCTGTACGATCTGCACAAAGCACTGAAACCTCGGTCCAAAGACTGTTTGCCAAATTGTTTATGACTGAAACATCTTTCTGCTGTGATGTTATGTCTTGACCATTTTTCTGAATTTTTAGTTTTGTGACAATGTGGATATCAGTTAGCAAACCTTTAGG
>JAAEPI010000256.1 GCA_024232835.1 Cytophagales bacterium | reverse complement strand
TAACGTGTTGCGGCTGACCGGGTAAAACAAAACGGGGTTGTCTGACCATGAGGTGAAATCCTTTTCACTAATTGCCCACAGAATAAAACCTTTACCAACGATTATCAAGTATCAAGGAGTCTGACCCCTTGATTTTCGTAGACCCCTGTTTTTTTCGCTAACCCACCTACCGTGCTGGATCAGCTCCATTTAAAATAAGTAATTCCATTAATTTCTCAAATCCTTTTGTCTTTGCGTAACGCAATGCCGTATATCCCATATCCCCCTTGGAATTCACATCAATACCACCCTTCAATAACATTTGAACCGTCTCAATATCTCCAAGTTGTGCAGCAATATGAAGACAATTATCTCCATTGGAATCTATATAAGTTAATGGATCGATTGGTGTATCTGGATCTGAAGATTCATAATTCACCAAATAATAAAATTTTCCTACTAATTGATCGTATTCTGATTTGCTTAATTTTACGGACATGACTCATCCTCATCACAATTCTTTTTTTTCATTTTTTTTCTAATATTATTCATTGCTCTCTCAGACTGTTTATTTACCTTATCGTTCGTTCCAGTCCCCCACTTTTTATCCCAAGCTTGCCTACCTTGTAACAATTTTTTCTCTCTCTGTAGTTTCCAACGTAATAGTTCGCATTCATCTAGACCCGGTGGAGGTGGTTGAGCATAACTTTCCTTGTATGCTGCCCATTCTTCATTTGCTTGTGGATCATCAATCCAGTTATACATAGTCCAAGCCGCCAATGCTGCACTCCCAACAAATGCGACAGTGCCAATCGCTGCGCCAACTACGGTTCCCACCGGGCCGAAGAACGAACCAAAACCTGCACCGGTCGCCGTGTTTAGCGCCATTTCGCCTATTGGGTCAGCGTACCTTATCGGATTCCCCCCAACATACCCATAAAAATTAACCCCCCCATCCAACCCAATAGGATCAGAGGTAACATACCCCCCAACCCCAGAATCATAATACCGAAAATAGTTATAATGCAACCCGCTCTCAGCGTCGAAATACTGCCCCGGAAACCGAAGATTACTAGTCATCGTTGCTACGGATATTTCCGCCCCACCAAACGCATCATACTCCCCAGACCAAAC
>JAAEPI010000255.1 GCA_024232835.1 Cytophagales bacterium | reverse complement strand
CTCTCATCAAGTCCATATGACCGAATTAGAGCGAAGAATCCGCAATTTTGAAGGGCAAATCAAGGAAAGGGATGTTCAAATCGCCTTCTTACTTCACAGGTCTGTCCGATCTTCAGCGTTTTAAAAAGGAATCTAGTAGTAATATAAACAGGAGCTGAACTTGTATAAAACATATGTATGAGAAACGGCATCTCTCTCATATCAGCTACTTTACTGCAAGAAGCTAGGGAGGGAGGGGTCGGGGATGGGGAGAGGTACATCTATTGGTCACAACAGCGTGCGGGTGGCAACTTGCGGGGCGGGAGGGGGGGAGGTGGGAGAGGTACATCCATTGGTCACAACAGGAGCCCACACAACTCCTGTAGGCTGTGTAGCAGAAATTCGCCAACTGTCGCGCTCGCCATAGTCTGCTGATGGGAGGGAGGGAGGTGAATGGGGTGGTATGGGGAGGGACGTCCATTGAGGCAACGGTCACAGCAGCTTTTGACAGCGGGCGGGCGGGGAGCCAACAGACATTTAGAATCATTGACGAAATGTAACACGTGCAGTACATTAGGCTAGTGTTGATTTTTGGGGGTGGAGAAGTTTTGTTTTGTGGCTGAAGCACTCTAGCAGGCATGTCAACTGTTGTGGGGTGGTTGGGGGAGGGAGGGGTAAAGTGGCACAGGTAGTACAACTCAAACCCTGTGCTTCAAAGAGTCACAGCAGCTTTTGGTTGGCCAAGCAAAGTGGTACAACCTATTATTCAGTCTATGGGCTTAACCTGGTCTTATTTAGTAGGGATGCGGTACCTTGCAACCAAAACGACTAGGTACAGTTCAATTGAAAGAATTTTATTATTCATCATGTTCAAATACCATAATATTCGTCACGTTTATGATGACAAATACAACCATCGACAATATTTTACAATCACTAGACCTTGCTATGAATGAGTAGGATCTCACAGCATACAAGATCAAGCTTTGAATAGCACACAAGATCAGGCCTTGAATCACGCTTCTTCTATTTCATGTTGAATCATGCTTCTTCTGTTTCATCTTCTTCCTCTCCTACTCCTTCCTCCTCTTCATCATCAGAGGTTTCACATTCTCCAAGTGCTTCATAGAGCAAGTTGATGTTATCCTCAAGTATGGCTTTGATGGATGGACTTCTGTTCTTCCATGCAACTATCATAGCTTCTTCTGCGGTGTAATTCTCATTCCTCTCCATTTTTTCCTTACTCCGCTTCAAGTTTTGGTAAAGCTCATCATTTTCAAGAGCCATAGCCATATTAGTTATATATTTGACTTCGTGACGTAGGCCAGCTAAAATTTTCTTTGTTTCTGACCTGGATGCAAGAATGCTCTTAGCAGTTGTCGCATCATTTCCATCCTTTTGTATTACATCATCATATACTACACGAAGCAATCGAGGCCATGGATCTTCTTCATTCTCCATATCATCCTCTACCTCATCCTCACAATCATCATCCTCACAATCATCATCCTCACAATCATCATCCTCTTCCATATCATCTTCTAATCCATCACTGCTCTCTTCATTGCTGTGGAACCTCCTCATATGACGATCCATGTTTGATTTGTTTACAAAATCTGCAGTACAGTACATACACTCAAGCTTGTCAGCCATTCTGATATCTGCTGCTGGTGAAAATGGAATGATCATGTAGTAAAATGATTTAAAGCACAACTTCTCCCATCTTATATATACATCAGAGCATTAAGCACTTATAG
>JAAEPI010000254.1 GCA_024232835.1 Cytophagales bacterium | reverse complement strand
TTCGATAATAGGACTCAATTCGTCGTCTTTCTCTTGAGACTTTTGTATTTCACTATTCTTTGGGGACACCCATGTATCAAGTTGGTGCTCACGCACATCTTTTCTCATCACTATTCCTCTGGGGATATCAGGATGGTGCTTATGCATATCTTTTTCTCTTACTTTTTCTCTGGGGATATTTTTCGGAAGTTCCAATGGGGACAAATTCGAATTCTGTTTTTGCATGCCATCCATAGATATTTGTAGTGGAACTTGGGGAACTATTTCAATTTGTTTTTGTCTCGTCTTGGAGCGTGTTACAATTTCATCCAACTTCCAATTGGCAAAGCACAATCGGAACAATGCACCAGCCTGAGTATGACAAACTATTGCGTCGCATTGAATCAATTTGGACTGTGCCTGCTCGCTTTCTTCAGCGGTTGCATATCTATGGGACAAGGCGTCGGCTACAGCATTGGAGGACCCTTTTCTATAAACCCAATTAATACGATATTGATCTAATGTCAAAATCCATCTTTGAAGCCTGGGGATCGGTTGTTTCTGATGCATTAGGAACGTCAATGAATTATGGTCAGTGAGAAGTGTGACCTCGCAACCAAAGATATACGTGTGTAAATACCATACTGCATAAACACATGCAAGTGCTTCGATTTCAGTGGGACCATACTTCTGTTGATCTCGACTCAAACCGCTACTTGCGTATGCGATTGGACCAAATCGACCTTGGTCATCTTTTTGA